>JBBKWK010000016.1:0-8612 GCA_037968915.1 Pontixanthobacter sp. | reverse complement strand
GGTGGGAAACTGCCTGTCCACTTTTAGCGTGCTATTTGGCTGAAGCAGAGATTCAAACGGGCTGGTGGGGATTGCAACAATGCGCCCTCTTCTCGGACATTAGTGATCGGATTTTATATGCCGATAAGCTGAAGTTGGATTGTTCTAATCCAAGCCGTGACTCTTTGATACGCTCTTCATGGTTGGACCGTTCGGAAGTGGCCCGCGCGATCGACAAGATCATTTATGTGATCAGCTGCTTGGATCGTCAGCGGATGCTGGGTGAACCCCGGCCGAGGAGAGATATAATCCGCCATCTCGCGCGCGACTTGGAGCTGGCGATCCGTACCTTCGGCCAAGACGGCGAGAATAAGGTTCTCAAGTGCTATGATACGGATACGGAGGTGCACCAGCTCGACATTGGTCATATCTGGAAGGTCCACGTGAGTTGTCTGGGGTTCCGAAACCAATGCGCCGCCTTCATTGTCCCATCTCGAAAGCGCGCGCCGACGGAGGTCGGTAGGATTTGAGTGCGGATCAGAAACGTGCATCAGAATTTCCTCGGGCGTCGCTGCGATGGTTCACGGTCGATCATCGTAGCCAGAAGCCGTAGCACAGAAATCGCTTGAGAGCGTATCCGCTAGCGTCAGCTGCAGTTTAACAGGCTCCACTTCGCCCACCATTTGCGCAGACTGTCATTCTCGCTCTGGCCCGAGCATTTTTTCCGGCCGAACGATGCGGTCGTAATCCTCAGCCGAAACATCCCCGCTGGCAAGCGCTGCCGCGCGCAGTGTCTGGCCCTGCTCGTGCGCGGCCTTGGCGATCTTTGCTGCCTTGTCATAGCCGATCGTGGGGGCGAGCGCGGTCACCAGCATCAACGAGTTTTCAAGACCCCGCTGAATATTTTCCTCGCACGGTTCCAGTCCGGCTAACAGGTTCACGCGGAAGCTGTCGGCGGCGTCGGCCAGCAATCGCACGCTTTGCAGGAAATTATAGCCGACCACTGGGCGATAAACGTTGATCTCGAACTGGCCCTGGCTACCGGCAAAGGTAATCGCCGTATGATTGCCAAATACTTGCGCGCAGACTTGGGTCATGGCCTCGCATTGCGTCGGGTTGACCTTACCCGGCATGATGGAGCTGCCCGGCTCGTTGGCGGGTAAGGCCAGTTCGCCCAGGCCTGAACGCGGGCCGGAGCCGAGCAGGCGAATGTCACTGGCTATCTTGTAAAGGCCAGCGGCCAGCGTATTGAGCGCGCCGTGCGCAAAAACCAGCGCATCCTGCGCAGCTAGCGCCTCGAACTTGTTGGGAGCGGTTTTAAAATCGAGCCCGGTTTCGCGTGCCAGTTCCTCAGAAAATTTTTCGGCAAACCCCTTAGGGGCGTTCAACCCGGTCCCGACCGCCGTTCCGCCTTGTGCCAATTGGCACAGGCCTGGCAAGACCAGTTCGACCCGCGCGATGCCAGCTTCGACCTGGGCGGCATAGCCGGAGAACTCCTGCCCAAGTGTTAGCGGCGTCGCATCCTGCGTGTGGGTGCGTCCGATCTTGATGATGCAGTCCCATGCCTCCGCCTTGGCGGCGAGGTCAGCGTGCAGCGCTTTCAACGCAGGGCGAAGCCGCCGCGTTAACACTGTAACTGTGGCAATGTGGATCGCGGTCGGAAAGGTGTCGTTCGACGACTGGCCCAGGTTGACGTGATCGTTTGGGTGAACCGGGTTCTTCGTTCCAGCCTGCCCGCCGAGCGCGATGTTTGCCGCGTTGGCAATCACCTCATTGGCATTCATGTTCGACTGCGTGCCAGAGCCCGTTTGCCACACAACCAACGGAAAGTGGTCGTCCAGTTCGCCACTTGCCACCCGATCGGCAGCTCCGACAATCGCGTCAGCGAGCTTTGCGTCGAGCAAGCCGAACTCCCGATTGATGCGTGCAGCAGTCCGCTTGATCTGGCCGAGCGCGTGAACGATCTCGAGAGGCATGCGCTCATCCCCGATCCGAAAATTCTCAAGGCTGCGCTGTGTCTGAGCGCCCCACAGAGCGTCGGCTGGCACGGCGATGGTGCCAAGGCTGTCAGTTTCCTGGCGTGTATCAGTCATGGCATCTCAATTAGCTGCTGATGGAGGAGATTGCCAGCGGGGCGACGGCCTCGTGCGCGGAACACCGCAATGATAGGAGCGGCTGACATCTAGCAAGAAACTACGACGCTAATAGCAGGCCCCTTGGACGGAAATTTCGACAACAGTCAATCAATTGATCGTTACGGCGATTGATGCTGAGCTGTGAATTCGTGCGACGATTCACTCGAATTGTGCTATGTAAATGTGATCACATAAATATCGCCCCCAGCCAAATTGTGACAGAGGGACCATTCGCGCCCCCGCTCAATGCAGGAGCGCGCAAGATGTGTCTCAATCAAATACTTAAAGATGAACAGCTCGTTCTCATGGAACACGTTGACGCTGCGAATTTGCCTGGTATCCGCAAGCATCGTCGCAAGTTGTCGCTGTTCGTCGAAATTCTAAAAGATCATCCTTACGCACACCGTCCATTTTCGTCATTGAACGGTCATGGATGGCCTTCGGTGCCAAAAGCTTCAGGCCCGCCGCGTTTGTCATCAGGCGTAGCCGCTTGGGAGAATGAAGGAGGCTTGGTTAAACAGGGCCAGGTCGCAAAATCACAGCGACCGCGAGGGTCGCCCAACCGATGAGATAGTGGCAGCTGCCGACTCGAACTGATCCACTCGATGCCATCACCCCCAAAAAAACCGAGAGGCAATTGCAATGAAGATTCAAGTCAATACGGACCACACCATCGAGGGTCGGGAACCTCTTATCGAGAGAGTAGAGACAATCATCGAGGAGGGACTTTCGCGGTTTTCTGACAGAATTACGCGGGTCGAGATTCATTTGTCTGACGTAAACGCAGGGAGGACGGGCGACGATAAAGCCTGTGTAATTGAGGTGCGCCCAAATGGGTTAGACCCCGTGGTTACCACTGACAAAGCCGATACTGTCGATAAGGCAGTCCGCTCCGCCACTCACAAAATGGTCTCCCTTCTAAGCAGCACATTTGGCAAGCTGTCGACTCGCATGGATCAATAGAGAACTGGCGTTTGCTTCCAGCCCAATTCGGGCCATAAAGATCTGCTCGATCGAATGGCCGGTTTCGGAAAACGAACTCGCTGGCGGGAATATGGCAAACTGGGGCGCTTCCTGCCGGTCTGCTTTTGGAGCCAGCTGCAGGCGGCTGGAGCGGCAGGAACTGGGTGGTTTGCAGTCCGTCCGGTCTTGAGACAGAAATTGGGCGAAAGCTGTCGAAGCATGTTTCCAATCAGCAAGTGTTCGCCCCAGATCAGTGGGGGGACTGCAAATTGCAGAGCTGGACAAAAAAGTGACCCCACTCGAAAATAGGGCCACTAAAGTTTAAAGGATAATTCTTAATATCCTTCGGGTCGCCCGACCGTTATAAACATATTTTCCGAGAATCATATTTAAATCTCGAAATTATTTGAACTAGTTAATTTTGGTTTGTTTATTTTTTGGAAATATAATTATCAGTGGAGGTCATAGTGGAGTTTTATTTTAAAAATTTAGTCCGCGCCATTGTATTGCTCATCTGTAATTCGTTCATTATAGCGATTCAATGAAAACTGTTTACGATGTTTGGTTCACCTGCGAATACGAACATCGTGAGGACACCGAACTGCATATCGGCATATATTCTCAAGAGATCCATGCTCTATCGGTGATCGATTATCTCAAGGAAAAAACTGGCTTTTCTGATTACCCAGAGGGCTTTGAGATAATTCCAACCAACTTGGGCATTACAAGTTGGCAAGAGGGTTTTGTCCCGGATATCGCCTCCCCTCTAAAGACGGCAAAGGGGCGAGGCTTTTGATCATCCTGCATGACGTTAGCCAATGCCCGCTTGTGGGTCGTTAGCGGCCAATGGTTCGAGCCCCATAGCCCTCGCCACCTTATCGCCGGGGCCGCGATAGTGAGGCTTGCGCAATTCGCGACCCGTGCGCGTGCGCGACGTCGTCGGCAAATCGGCTAGTTTGCGGCTCTCATCCTTGCGCGTTCCAAATTAGGCACTGGCTAAGTCGCTGCGGCGCTACTCAACCGAGGCCAGTTCGTCTGCGTCACTATCTTTAGTCAGGCGCAAATAGGCGCTGTCGAAATCGCCCAACTTAGTCAAGGCATACCGGTCCAAGATCCTGATCGACCTCTTCTCCCTCGATATTAATCCATCGGTCGCCAATATCTTGAGCGTTCGGCTCACATGGATCGGTGTCATGGTGAGCGCGTCGCCGAGTTCTTCCTGCGTCATCGGCATCTCGAAATTTTCGGCCGTGCCAAGATCGGCCTGTTCTGTTCTGACCGCGAGTTCACATAGCAAATGCGCCATCCGCGATCGGGCATCTCTGCGTCCGATATTGAGCGTCCACTCGCGGAAAATGGCAGCTTCGACCAGCGTTTCTTGCCACATTGCTTGGCCGACCGTGGGGAATGCCAGCGTCAATTCCCGGATGGCATCGATGGGGATGAAGGTCGCACGCCCGTCGGATACCATCTGCAAATTGTGATCCGCTGTGCCAAGCATGCTGTTATGAAGATCGACCGGATCGCCCTTCATATGGATCGAAAAAATTTGGCGCAGCCCGTTACCGGCCACCTTGTGGCGTATGGCAAAGCCAGCAATGAGTACACAGCAATCGCGAACGTTCTCTTGATCTCGGGCGATAAATTCGTGCCGGCGAAGCGTTCGCACCGTTTCCGGGAGCGCCAACAGGGCATCGCGATCAGAATTGTTGAAAGATGTGCGCAGCTCAAGTTTTGCAAGTAACGCAAGTAAGCCGTGGGATGGAAAATAGGACACTATGCTCTCCGTTAAGGACGGGAGCTCATCGCATCTCTCAGCCACCGGCGGTCGGTGATGGCCGGTGATGCATCTAACCTACTCGTTCACTGGTTACTTTGACAGGATTTAATAATTTGCGTGGCTAACCTGCGTTGAGTTTGCGGACGCGGACCCGTGAGGAGCCGTCGTTTCAACGGGTTTGGATGGGCTATTTAGGAAGCCACAAGTCAGCGGCGGTTCGAAAAAGTGAGGGAGCACCTGCTAAAGGAAAAGCAGGTGCTCCGGTATTTGCGACCCTAGGGCATGTTTATTGGGGGATTGCCGAAGAGCGATTATTTTATGTTCTTGATCCGGAAGTCGCTGCATTAAAGTCGAGTGTAAATAGAAAACATCCCAGTATTAACCTGCGTTATGTAAATAAGAACGAACGCGCCCAATTTTGGCGGCGCCACGCTCGATCCGCGTGCCCTTGCCAAGATTGGCATGTCCATAATAGTGAAAGTCGGCAGCTTCGGACTATTTTCCGGGTTCGTTGTGAGGGCTTGCCGCAGGTTATGTCGGACTCGCTTTCGACAGGCTGATTTACGATCCCAGGGCCGCAACCGATGCCCACAAGTTACCCGCGTTTTTTTAGCGTACTCATCAGCTGATTATCGATGGTTGGGATCAACCGAACGAATGGCCGCTTTTGGGTCGCTTCCTGCCGGTCTGCTTTTATCAGAAATCCACGATAAGCCGACGGGCTGCTTTTGGTGAAATCCAAAACGCTGCTGAACGGCAAAAACTGGGTGATGGGTGCACGCCCCCCGACGGCATCGATGTGCAATAATGGAGGTGTTAAACACTTTTAGGAAGTAGGTTAGCTGCCATTCCCATTACAGCTTCGCTTTGATCGACGACCTCAGGAGCTCGCGTGCAAATCTAATAAATTTGCCCCAATTCACGTAAAAATTCACGGCAAGATTCAAGTTCCAAATCTTCTGACCAATGAGGTAAGGCTCTCGTTGTTTGAACGGCATTTGCGGACAAATCTTCGAGAAACTCAAACCCGCAAATTGAGTCTTTGGTCCAGCTTACTTTTCCAAAAACTTCAAATCCTGCCCACTGCAATACTCCCTCGCCATGCAAAACATCGCAATCATCTAAAATGACCTTTGCGCCCGTTTCTGACAAGTCGAGCAGATAACCTTTCAGATTATCCGAGAGTAAAATTAGTTTTGCCGGATACTTCGTCCGGAGGCGGGCAAAAGCGCGCCTGTGTACCGGTGTCTCGCCAAAGGTTTGGATGTGATCCATAATAGTTTGGATTAAAACAAACTAATTATCAAAGATATAAGATTAGATTTATTGTTATTTTACAATAACAAATGCCTTCAGACGAATGACATGACCCCTGATTTTCCTCCAAGTACGATTAGAGTCCGGCCCTGATAGAAGGACGGACGAGATGAAGAGAACGAGGCTTAGCGAAGAACAGATCATCGGCTTGCTAAAGGAAGCTGAGGCGGGCGCGAAGACCGCCGACCTTGCTCGCCGGCACGGCGTGTCGGAAGCGACGATCTACAATTGGAAGGCCAAGTATGGCGGGCTCGAGGTGTCCGAAGCTCGGCGGCTGCGAGAGCCTGAGGCCGAGAACGGCAAGCTCAAGGGGCTGCTAGCCGATACGATGCTGGACAACTCTGCGTTGAAGGATCTTCTGGCAAAAAAATTCTGACGCCCGCCGCTATGCGGGAAGCTGTGGCTCATCTCCAAGCCTGAACGGTTTTACGAGCACTACACAAGGTCGGAATGACGTGAGGCCCACTAAGTACTGGCTAAGCCACAAATTGAGTTGCCTCGCGAAACCGTGTGCGGGCTGGCGCTAGCTCCGCTGCAAGGACTGTTCACCAACAAATCAGATAATTGCAACTATGCTGGCCTTATCCTTCAGCCCCGTTGTAAAGGGGAAAGTCTTTTCAGCTCAATCTATTGGTCCAAACTTGATGACTGGTCATTTCTTCTGGCGACGCAGGTTGCCCACCCTGCTTATTGTGTGCGTGCTCGGCCTTGCCGCCTGTTCGCCCCTTGCTACGTTTAATTCGCTAATCCCCAAGGATGCTGGGGGGCAGCAGGCCGCACAAGATGTGTCCTTCGGTCCTTTACCTCGGCAAACGCTGGACCTTTACCGCCCAACTCAAGCACGTTTTGATGCGCCGCAGTCTGAACTTCCGGTTATCGTCTTCATTCACGGGGGATCCTGGCAGGATGGCAAGAAAGATGGCTACTCCTTCGTTGGCCGTGCTCTTGCTTCTCGCGGGTTCCTAGTCGCCGTTCCCAACTATCGGTTGGTCCCTCAAGTGCGCTATCCAGCTTTTCTGGAGGACAATGCCGCCGCAGTGGAATGGGTGATTGACAACGCTACAGCATACGGCGGGAACCCCTCCCAGATCGTACTCGTGGGGCACTCAGCCGGTGCTTACAATGCAGCCATGCTTGCGGTAGATCCGCGTTGGTTGAAAGGAGAGCGGCGAAATGTGAAAGGTTTTGTCGGGCTCGCAGGCCCTTACGACTTCTTGCCTCTGGATGGACCAGTTACCCAAGCCGCCTTCGGAGAAGAAGAGAAACCGGAAACCACGCAGCCGATCGCCTTCGCAACAGCCGACGACCCGCCGGTTCTTCTCCTGCACGGTGCAAAGGACACGACGGTTAATCCTGCGAACAGCAAGACCTTGCGCGACCGGCTAGCACAAGCAGGTGTTGTTGCGCGGGTGAAGGTTTATCCCGGGCTCGGGCACATCGAAATCCTGACTGCGCTTTCCCGTCCGTTCCGCGGAAAGGCTTCGGTGCTTGACGACACTGCGGCGTTTGCGAGCGAGGTGACGAAACAACCTTGAGGCAATTTAGCGCGATCTTGTATGATGACAGAAACTGGGCCGGTAGCGGAGTGGCGGGTAATAGCTATTGAGCTACGGAAATTGGACGCGTTTGCTCGGAAATGGAAATGTTCGAGATGGCGTGGGTTCCACAAAAGATGTAAGTCGGCGGGGTGTCGACCCACTGTGGACACTTTGAACCAATTTGGTCTCATACCGTCTATTGACCTTTACCTCCACCTTGGCAAATGTCTGCCACTCGGATGAAACCGGTTCTGAGCTGGAGCTTGATGATATGAACCTTGAATTCACTCTGGAAGAGCAGGCGTTTCGGGATGAAGTGCGCACTTTCGTCGCGGAAAATTATCCTGCGCATCTGGCTGACTTCGGCATGCGCGAAGACATGTCGCCGGAGGACATGGTCGCTTGGCACAAGGTGCTGGGCGAAAAGGGCTGGTCGGTTCCTGCTTGGCCGGTCGAATACGGCGGCACCGGCTGGACGCCTACCCAGCGCTACATCTGGTCGGAGGAAAATGCCCGGGTCAACGCCTTCATGCCTCTTCCGTTCGGTGTGTCGATGGTGGGACCGGTGATCTACACCTTCGGCAACGAAGAGCAGAAGGCGAAGCACCTGCCAGGTATTCGCAGCGGGGATGTGTGGTGGTGCCAGGGCTATTCCGAGCCCGGCGCCGGCTCTGACCTCGCATCACTCAAGACCACAGCGGTGCGCGACGGCGATCACTATGTCATTAACGGCCAAAAGGCCTGGACAACGCTCGCCCAGCACGCTGATTGGGGCTTTTTCCTATGCCGCACCGATCCCGCCGCCAAGGCACAGGAAAGCATCAGCTTCATCTTGATCGATATGAAAACGTTGGGCGTCGAAGTGAAGCCAATAAAGCTGCTCGACGGCGGCCATGAGGT
>JBBKWK010000015.1:0-6759 GCA_037968915.1 Pontixanthobacter sp. | reverse complement strand
GCCAATCAAATGGTCAAGATTGCTCTTGTCGCCGGTAAACAGATTGTCGACGCAAAGCACTTCGTCCCCGCGGCCCAATAGGCGGTCAATCAGATGCGAGCCCAAAAAGCCAGCTCCGCCGGTGACTAGAACACGGCGGCGGTCGAAAGCCGATTTCTTCACCAGACCTCAATTTACTAAGCCGCGCTATGGGGCCGAGTTCAGCCCGAGTCTAGCACGGGTCAGGATTTGCTGAATTAGATTTAAGTATGATGTGTGGGGCTGGACCGACTGCAAACGACAGGTTAGATATGAGGTAATTTTGCACACAGTCTGGGACAGAGTATGACCCCCTTCCATCCCCAATTGGCTAGCGCAGTGCGCGAAGCCATTATCCCGGCACTCGCCTGTATTCTTTTAGCATCCTGTTCGGGCCGCGCTGATCAGGCGGATCCGCAGCATCAAGTCGCAAAGGATCCGCCGGGTGCGGCTAAAGCATTGTCGATTGGAGGGCGGATCCAGGACCAAGATGTGGGGGTTTTCCAAGGTGCGATCAATTGTGCGACTGCATTGCGGATTACGGCGAGTACCCTTGAATCAATGACGACCGGCGCCAATTCAAACGAAGTTCGTTTCTTGGCTAAGGCTGCCAATATCTACCGTGATCAAGCCGTTAGTGCGGGAAATGAGGGGGCAACACCAAGCTTGGTCCAGGGTGCCATCAACCGATCTGTGCGGGAAAATTCTAAAGACACGGCAAAGCAGGCGCAGCTTTCCATTGCTTGCATGCACATGATCGCCGAACGACTATAAGGCTCCGCCACACAATTTATGGTGTCGTGACTGAAAATATGAGCCATAGGATTCGCGGACCATTTGGCCACCGCGATAGCGCCAACAATGGACGGAATTATGCGCGCCGCGCGTAACCGCTTTGTTCAGAGAAACCTGAAGTACAGTTGAGGGGGCGCTTGCCGTTATCAAACTATTTGGTTGGTACGGCGCTCACCATTTCAAGTGGACGTAACTCAATGCCAACTAATTTCCACGCACCCTGTTCCCATTGGTAATAGATATCAAAAGCTATCGAAACAGGGCGTAATTGAAAGACCCCTTGTACCCTGAATACATCCTCACGAATTACCTGAGGTGCTACGGAATAAGACGGCGGGACAACAAGAGCATTCGACAGGTCCACCTGAATTTCACGGAGACCGGCGAAAATCTGTGCGAGTTGTGCTGCGTTATTGTTAATTTGGAAGCCTTGCGCGGAAATATCACGAAGTACTGAATAATTGCCCGAGCGGTTAGCATGATCGACGGCGGCAATTGTCGACCAAATCATTTTCGAAAGTTCGAGTGGTCCGGGTGTGGGGCGGATCGAGGGTGGTGGCTGCACGCTCAGTGCGGCTGGAGCCTGCTCCTGAGCCAAGACGGGGACAGGTGTAACCGCCAGAGCCATGATGCCAAAGAATAATGCCGGGGCTGAACACAGCCCCGGCATTTTCGATATTTGGTAAGTCAATGTCATGAATGATTGTTTAGCGTCTTACCAAGCAATTTGGAAGCCGCCACGAGCACCAACTTCGCCGCTGTCAAAGCCAATGCCGAGGCCGGCGGAGATCGCCGCATTTTGACCGACCCGTGCGGAGACAGCGACTGTGCCTGCGCCCTTGTCTTCAAAATAACCGACGCCGCCCGAAAGGGCGAAGTTCGTCCCGCCTGGAAGCGAAGGCGATTCCATCGCAAGCGCCATAGCCACACCTTCATTGGCGCGTTCTATCGCGGTAGAGTTTGCAGCAGTTTGACCAAACAGGGTGTTCAGCTGTGTTGATTGGGAGCTGGTCAAAGCCTGCAGGGCAGTTATTCCGGCTGTGTTGTTAGCCACTGCCGCGCTGGTCGCAAAGGACGAGCGGCCCAATGTGCCATTCGAGTCAGTGGTCACCCCGAAAATCGTGCCGGTTTGGCTAGCCGTGCTGGTTCCAAGACCTGCAATCACGACTTGACCGGCATTGGTTGCCGTCGCACCGTTGCCGATTGCCACTGAGTTTGCACCTGAAGCAACAGCATTGCTACCCATCGCGACCGAGTTGGCGCCCGTTGCCCGGGCGGTTGTGCCAATGGCAATTGATTGCGTTCCTGTAGCCGATGCACCCCAACCGAACGCTGCACTCTGCATTGCGTTTGCCGTTGCGCCAAAGCCGACTGCCGTCGAGCCGTTGCCCGATGCATCGGCAAGCGTGCCGATGCCTGTCGCATTGGTGTTGGTAGCGCGTGCGTTGCGGCCCATTGCGACCGAATCGACACCAGTAGCGGAGGATCCCCAGCCGTAGGCGGAGCTTTGGGTGGCGTTAGCAGTGGCACCATAACCGACTGCCGTCGCGCCGGCACCGGACGAGTCCGCGAAACCGCCGATCCCGACAGCATTCAACGCGGTGGCGGAAGCGCGGTCGCCAATCGCAATTGAACCTTCGGCAGTCGCATCGGCATCTTCACCAACAGCCGTTGAACGTAGGCCGCTGGCAACAGCCAGATGACCAAGCGCGGTTGAGCGCACGCCGGTTGCCATCGCGCGCCAACCAAAGGCTGACGTGCCAGCCTGCGTGGCTGAACTTTCAGCGCCAACCGAAACCGAATTCAATCCGGATGAGACGGCCGACTCGCCAACGGCAACTGCATCGTTGCCGGTCGCTTGGGCGGTCCGGCCAAGCGCGGTAGATGTGACACCGGTAGCCGATGCACCCCAACCAAACGCCGCGCTTTCCGTTGCGTTGGCCGTTGCGCCAAAGCCGACTGCCGTCGAACCGCTGCCCGATGCGTCGGCAAGAGTGCCGATGCTGGTAGCGTTGGTGTTGGTTGCGCGTGCGTTGCGGCCAACGGCAACTGCATCCACACCGGTAGCGGACGATCCCCAGCCAACAGCGGTACTTTGTGTAGCATTTGCCGTTGCGCCAAAGCCGACTGCTGTCGCGCCGGCACCCGATGCATCTGCGAGTTCGCCGCAAGCGAGTGAGGTTGGAGCGGGGCCAGATGCGCCGCCATCGGTATCGGCCGCATCCGCGACACCATTATCGTTCGTGTCGAGCAGACATTCGGTAGCTGCGGCAGGTGTGGCGCTTAGCGCCATGATGGCAATCGCAGATGCCGATGCGGTAAAGGACAAGCCAATGGATTTTTTGATATAATTTTTCATGTTTCAAAACCTCTTTAATAGCAGGGGATACCCCAATATGAAATTGATACAGACAACCATCCGCACCATCAAACACGCGCCGACCTTTACGGACCTTCAAATACGTGCTCGCGCGATTGCGGAAATTCTAAGTCATGAGCCCCCTGCCAGTTCAGTTGTTTGCGAGAACAAGCCCTGTATGAACTTTCAACGCAAACTCTTCATGTAGGGTAAGTCGCTGTATAGCAAGATTGATTATGATTTAGCGCATCAATTTTGGTGAATCCCCTCCGACTCCAGGCGAATACTGGCCTCAGCCGTAGACTCCCAAAACAGCCTGTAACCCGAGTAAAAGAGTCATTTTGAAGGGCGTTTCGTACTATTCCGAGCTCACAGACGGTTGGCTATTCGATCATTTGTCCGTCATCTTTTGATTATCGCTACCATATCGTCGAGCCGCCCAAATACTTGTAGAACGTGCTGCTCAGAGAACTGCGCCTGAGAGTTCGCAAGATCATTTGCCAGATGTACGGCGAACTGGGCGTGAAAATGTCCAAAGGTGGACGGTCATGCAATAAGCTGCATATGTTCGTGGAAATCCCGTCGGAAATCTGGGTGAACGAATTCGTGCTCCGGGAAAACGGCCGCTCTTGGGAAAATTACAGCAGAAGATCGATCATATTTGTAAAAAATACCATGGCCGCCGCCTATGGAATAGCGGCTACGTCTCGATCGCCAGCGTCAACATCATATTGCGTTATCTCGACCGACACATCCATAAATTGGCTTCAGCCTATCGGCATGATTCTGTCGGCATCAGCCGGTCAGGCATTGAGCTTTGGTGCGTCAGCGCAAGCGTTCAAGTTTCGGCGATGAGATATTCAAGGTAACGGCAGTATGACGCATGCTTGTCCGAGCCGTGACGGTCACCATCTGCACAGGGCATCCCTCTGGAATCGCAAAACTGCCTGCAATTTGGAATTCAGAAGCGAGATTGGTTGTCGCGCTGAACGGCGTTACGCCTTCAGTCGATCCGTTGCAGGAGATCATCCATGTCAGGACGTCAGATTTCGCAAAATCCTCGGAACGTATTGGTACCAAAAGGCTATAACGCCCAGCAGGCAATGCGATCAGCTTTCGCGCAACCTGCCCCTGATAGCCGGAGTCCATTGTGGTTTCGAGTTCCAGAACTTTCCCGCCGACCGCAACAAATACGGGATCGATTCCATCAATGGCAATTGGTTGCCAACTTATGGGCGCAAACTGACTCGCGGACGTCGAATCAGTCATCTCCAGGGTCGTCAGCAAATCCTTGTCAGCACCTTTAATGGAACGGAAATAATGCACCGCACCCTTAAGATCGGCCCCTGCCACCAGCCGTGCAAGCAATTCCGCGTTTAGGGACTGGTAGGCAGAAGCCGTCGGGAATCCCTTGGCATTGATAGCCATTGCAGCAATTGCCGAGGGGTCGTCGGTATTCGAGACGGCGAAGCGCAGGAACGATTCGAGCCAAGGTGGCGGATCGGCCATGTAGGGCAGGAACCGCTTGCGAATGGCAGGCACTTCCATCGCGTCAGTTAGCACCGGGTATAACAAGGCACGGCTAGATTGCTTGACGCGCAGTGCGGTGTCGTAATGGTGGAGTGCGGCGGCGATATCGTTACGCCCAACCGAATCCTCGATCAGAAATAGTTGAGTGGCGAGATCACGACGGGATAGACGATCCGACATCGCAATTTGTTCTCGGACTTCGCCCAAGTCCGATCCAAACGTGTTCATGACGGTAAACAGACGGAAGGCCGCAGCGTTGATTGGCAATTTTCGGATTGAATCGCGGGCGATGTCGAGCAGGTCCTGCCGGTTCAGGCTGCTAGACCGGCCAGTGGCCAAGCGCAGCTGGGCATCGCGGACTAACGCGACCGGGTTGTGTGGTTCGAAGCGCAAGGCGGTCGTTGGATTCCGATATTGTGTTAAGAACACTATGGTATGGATTGTGGCAGAATAGGCGACGTACACGGAAATTGCCGCAATGGCTGTGCGCCAGGTTAATAATAGCTTGCGTGACATCACTCGGACTCGTTGTCTTTTCCGTATCTGAAGCCATAACCATAACCATAACCATAACCATAACCATCGGCACTGTCCCCGGAGAATTTGGTCATCACGGCCCCGAGTAAACGTGCGCGACTGTCACGCAAGCGATCAAGCGACAAGTTTATGCCTCGCGCCGCAACTCCACGTGCTTCGATCACATATACTACACCTTCAACGGATCGAGAGAGCAAAGGAGCATCCGCAAGGCCCAAAAGTGGCGGCGAATCGACCACAACATGATCAAAACTTTCAACGAGTGACGTGATCAAATCGCTCATCCGCTCCGTACTCAACAATTCTGCTGCGCTCGGCGGAGTTCTCCCCGCGGTCATCAGCCAGAGATTCTCGATCGGGGTCTCGCTGATCAACTCAAGGAAATCGTCGGCACCGGTGAGATAATGCGAGAAGCCTTGGTTGTTTTCCAAATCCAACATTTTATGGATCGAGGGTGATCGCATATCAGCATCGATAAGCGCGACGCGCTTGCCGGTTCGCGCCAGCACGCTGGCAAGGGCAAGGCTGGTCGTGCTCTTGCCTTCGCCTGGCCGGCTGCTGGTAACCATGAAAGATCTTGGCACGCCATGATTAGTTGAAAAGGCCAAATTGGAGCGAACGGTGAAATAAGCTTCCGACACCTCGGACTTGCGATCCTTGATCAACCCGATAATTTCCTGGCCGTCGTCCGGGATCGGAATTGCCCCAAGCATAGGAAGTCCGGTTGATGCTGTTATTTCACCGGGATCGCGAATTCCCTCGTCGAGTTGCTCGAGTGCGAAGACCGTCACACCGGCCAAAGCAAAACCCCCGAAGAGTGCAATCAACAAGTTCAGTGGCAAATTAGGCGAAGACGGAAGGCCGGGGACTTCCGCGTCATCTACCTTGGCGATATTACTTGCACCCACGCTTGCAACGCCGATTTCACGGTAGCGTTGCAATACGCCTTCATAAAGCTCGCGGTTGGTATCGACCTCGTTCTGGTAGATACTGTACTGGATGCGCGCCTCTTCCTGATTGCGAAGTTTCTCGGTCAAGGAATTGACGCGGCTGCGCAACGACTGTTCGCGTTGAAGCGAAGCCCGATAATCTTCCTGCGACCCGCCTCGCACACGCGCTTCTTCACGCCTAATCGAAGAGTCCAATTCGGTGATCTGCTCTTTCAAAGCCCTGGCAGCGGGATAGCCCGGTTCGAATTGGACCATCAGCTGCGCATACTGTGCCGCAAGTTCTGATCGGCGACTGCGGAGATTGGAAATCGCAGCGTTGTTGGTCACGTCGGAGCCAGCATTGCCCGCGCGAGATTCAAGTTCGACGCGGCGGGATGTGGCATCAAGCAGCGCTTGGTTCATTGCCTGTAGATTGACAGAGACCAAGGTTGGCGAGACGACGGTTTTGCCATCCTGTTCGACGCGTTCAAGGATAACGAGATCATTTACATTGGCGTAATTGACCAACTTACGTTGGGATTCTTCGACTTGGGCGCGCAATTCCGCAAGCCGCCGCTCAAGGAATTCGCG
>JBBKWK010000014.1:0-2749 GCA_037968915.1 Pontixanthobacter sp. | reverse complement strand
GAGCATAAGCTGGGCATCAATGCCTCGCCCACCTGCATTATGTCTTACGGTGATAATAACGAGTGCATTGGCGAGCTGATTGGTGCGGAGAATCGCGGGCTGGCGGCGATGTTCACGATGATGAATTCGGCCCGTATCAATGTCGGCAGTCAAGGCGTACAAATTGCCGAACGTGCGCTGCAGCAGGCGATACATTACGCCGCCGACCGGGTGCAATCAGCCCGCGCCGGATCGCCTGACCGCTCTGCAGTCCCGATTATCGAACACCCGGATGTCCGCCGGATGTTGATCCGGATGAAGGCACTGACCGAGGGAATGCGCGCGCTGTTGTATTACACTTCCGGTCAGGTCGACCGCGGCACCTTGGGTGACGAGCCCGCCGCTCGCCGCGCCGAAGTGCTGGTTCCGATGATCAAGGCATGGGGCACCGATACCGGGGTCGAAGTCGCCAGTATCGGCATTCAGGTGCATGGCGGAATGGGCTTTGTCGAGGAAACCGGTGCGGCCCAGCATTACCGTGATGCCCGGATCGCACCGATCTATGAAGGCACCAATGGCATTCAGGCTGCCGATCTGGTCACCCGCAAACTGGGCTTCGAAAACGGCGCAGTATTTGCTTCGCTGATGGCAGACATTGCGCGGGACTGCGGCGATGAGCCTGCGTTATTTGCGCTTGCGGGTGATTGTGCGGCAATTGGTGTGTGGATGCTGGGCGAAGCGAGTTTGGATGACCGGTTGGCGGGCAGCGTCCCGTTTTGCGAAATGTGTGCGGTCGCCGTTGCTGGCTGGCAGATGCTGCGCCAGAAACGGGCTGTCGAAGCAGGAAGCGCGCCGACGCTGGCAGCGGTCAAACCAGTAACTGCCCGCTTTTTCCTCGACCATATCGTGCCGGCAGCCGCCGGACTCAAGGCGTCGGCCACCGCAGGCGCTGGCGGGCTTTACCAACTGTCAGCCGCGCAACTCGCTGGATAAGTAATCTCTTATTGAGCTGCCTGTTCGCGCGCATAGTCTTCGACAAAACGCGCGCGCGGATCGCCCTGCAACTGGCGCTGCGGCGGGAGCGAGCGGCGCTTGGGCGGAATGATCGCAGCCATTGGTTTGGCACCCGGCGATGCTACGCGCCAGATGATTCCGCCGGTATCGTCGCTGACCAGCAAGGAGCCATCACCAGCAAAATCGACCCAGGTCGGGCGGCCCTTGGTGGTGCCATTATCGTTGAGGAAACCTGTCAACACCGGTACCGGCGCGCCCAGCGGATTGCCGCGTTCGTCAAACGCCACATAGACCACATCATATCCAGAGGCAGGCTTGCGGTTCCAGGAACCATGGCGCGCGATGAAGGCACCATTGCTGAACCCTTTGCCCATGGTGCTGCCTGTTTTGCTGAAGGTCAGACCCAGCGCCGCTACATGCGGCCCCAGCGCATATTCGGGGCGGCGTGAGTATTCGGTCGTATAGATGGGCATCGGTGCCTTAACCCGCAGGTCTCTTGTGTCCTTGTAATAGACCCACGGCCAACCGTAATTCACGCCCACCGGGACATTGGTCAGGTAATCAGGCACCAGATCGGACCCGAGCATGTCGCGCTCGTTCACTGTGGTCCACAACTCGCCGCTCCACGGACTCCAGTCCAGGCCATTGGCGTTGCGCAGACCGGTAGCGAACATCCGCTGGCGGCCGTCAGCCAAATCATATTCCCAGATGGTCGCTCGGCCTTTTTCCACTTCCATCCCGTTCTCACCAATGTTGGAGGCAGAACCGACCGCGACATAAACCTTGGTGCCATCAGGGCTCAGCGTGATGTTGCGCATCCAGTGATTGCCGGCGGCGGGCAGATCCATCAATTTCTTGGGATCGCCAGTGGTCTTGGGCGCGCCGAGTTCGTAGCCAAAGGACAGCAGCTCGTCATGATTGGCGATATATAGCGTGCCATCGCGCCACGCGATGCCGGAGGGCGAATCGAGATTATCGAGCACAGTAATTTGCTCGTCCGACGCGCCATCGGCATTCTTGTCACGCAGCAGCACCAACTTGTTCGGCGATTCGCCGCCGGCACCGGCGCGTGACATCAGCAGATTGGCGATCCAGCCGGTAATTCCCCCGCCATCGCCGGTTCCGGGCGCACGGGTCAGCGTCACCAGAACATCGCCATTGGGCAGCGTGTGGATTACCCGAGGATGTTCCAGACCCGCAGCAAAGCGAGTTACCGTCAGGCCCTGCGCGGTTGTCGGCACTTCATTGGCCGCCCAGCCGACCGGCTTGGCAATGTTGATCGTCGGGATCGATTCCGCATTCGGTTCTTCGAGGACCGGATCGGTCCCGGTTACATCCTGTATCGCCAGATCGGCAGTGTCGCCGCGCGACAGCCAGAAAAAGACCAGAATGAGGAGAAGGATCAGGCCGACGGCCAAAGCGAGTATCTTGCGTTTTGTGCTCATACGTCCCCAGATAAGGCAGTGTGCGCCTTGCGGCAATCACTTGCTTCAGGGATTACGGTTGCGCCGCAGCGTCTAGAGGCCAAGCACTCACAAGGAATGCAAGATGTTCGATTTTACCCCCGATGCCGATTTGCCCAAGCCGGAACTGTATCGCCAGCTGTTGCAATCCTGTGACGCGATCACCGCCGACGAGCCCGACAGCGTGGCCAATATGGCCAATGTCGCGGCGCTGATGGCGGAATTCCTGCCGCGGCTGAATTGGGCAGGGTTTTACCGCGTGATCGGCGATGAATTGGTGCTGGGGCCATTTG
>JBBKWK010000013.1:0-6738 GCA_037968915.1 Pontixanthobacter sp. | reverse complement strand
CCCTGATGCATCGCGACCGCGCAGCTGAGCGCGGCCGATGCCGAATTGAATGTTGCGATGACTCGCGCGTCGTCACCCTTCGTTTCGGTCCCGCCATGTTCGGTCATCGCCTGACGCAGGATGGATTTGATTTTTCGGTGCAACTGCTCGGCATCATCCGGTCCGGAAGCTGCTGCAGAAACGATGGGTTCGGCGTAGAGAATCGCCAGTTGCTCAGTTGCCATGGTCAGCTCCTGCTGGACTTTGCTTTGCCTTCCCGTCGGCAAGCGATGCTAGATAGCCGATGGCGCTTATGCTCGGCTGGAAGAGATAGGCGCCGCCGCGTGTATGGACGAAGCTCGAGAATCCTTTGAAGGCAATCTTTCCTTCGCCCACGGGAAACGTGAAGCGACTGAAGAGCGGATCGTTATTTCCCAGCATCGGGTCGTTGGTTCCGGTAATCCGCGGATCTAGTAAACCAAGATTGGTCCAGTCATATTGCAATGCCTCGAACTGGGCAGTCAGACTGGCACACATGAAGGACCCCAGTAGGCCGCGCTCTGCGGCGATTGGATGTGAGGGATCATAGCGCGGACCATAGGGAATGCCGCGCCGGATCAGGCGGCGGGCATGATTGGTATTGCGCTGAACCGTTTTTGCATCACGAGGGTTACTACGCCGCATGTGGCTGCCGATTGGGCAACGCTGGCCGTCCGGATCGTGGGAATAGCCGTAATTGTTGAGCTCTTTTTTACCGATCGGCGGATTAGGCGATGGCGATTGCGGAGAACGTTCCAATGGCACACCATTGCGCCAGCGGCCGAGCATTTTGGCTGCGATCATTTCGCGCAAGGCCGCGTGGCGTGTCATCGGCGGATCCCATTGAGCCTCGGCACCTGGCGGCAGCAGTTGCACCGTTAGCGGGTTTTCCTCCAGCGCAAGCGCGCCTGCTGTGAGGAATTCTTCGAATTCCTCGACCTGTTGTTCAAGCACGCGGAAGGCGTTGAAACTTCCGTTTAGGCCAAGAACTTGCGGCGAAGGTACCCGCCAGCGCAGATCTTCAATCGGAGTATCGTAACCGAGCAGCATTGCACCGATTTCGACCCGTGGTTGATCGTCGGGGAGGTTACCCGGACCATGCACTCCGTCGAATTGCGGTTGGGAGATGCTGTCCCTGTACCCGAAGTGCACAACGTCACCGGGAAAACCTTCTCCGTCGAGCGCTGCCAGCAGTCGGAATGCGCCCGACGCACCAATTATCCGGTCGGCGATGGCTGCGCGGTCGGCTGCATCGTCGGCATGCACGGAAATCATCAGATGGACACGGTCCTGGTTCTGCCATTCCCGCTTCCAACCCGCCGGGTTGCTCGGTCCGGTATCACCAAGCATCTTGCTGCGCGAGGCCATGCCCAGGACGAACTCGTGCGGGAAACTGGCCAGCGATGCCGCCGATACGCCAAGTGCGGCCAAGCCTGCATGGGTAATGCCAATGTTGACGCAGGTTCGGGGCTTATCGTCCCCCCAAGGTTCGGCAGTGGTGATTTGCGGGGCGCGATTATCCTCACCGCTGATCGCATCGCCTAGCCACTCGCGTGCTGCTGCGGGAGTGTCCACAGTCAGCACGAGATGACGAACGTACGTCTTGTTATAACCGCGAAGGATATTGCCCTGTAGGTCAGCCCAGTCGATCAACGGCTCCATCGCTACCACCCCAATCCGGTTTCATGCCGGATTTGCGCTACAGACACCCCGGGATATCCGCTGAAACGGCCAATTTGCACATTGCTGTTGGCGTCGAGTAACAGAATTAGATCGCGCGGCAGGTTTTTGATGTTGCGTTCCTTGGGGAACAACGAAGTCAGATCCCGCGGAATCTGGAAGGCATCGTGGCGGTGTATCCAGTCGATGAACTCCTCTGGATGAAGCGCAGAGGGGGAGGGTGGCGGATTGGCGACGAGGCCCAGCAACGCATCGAACACCGACCCAAAGACGCTGATAAAGTCGCGGATGTAGGCACGGAAATCTCCGTCGAAAACCGAATACATGCACAGATTACCGCCCACGAGATCGAAGCGGGCGAAGTGGACAGTGCCGACATTGCTGAGCCCGGTGAACAGTTCGTCAATATTGGCGGCCACGGCCTGCACAGCCTCCGCGCGGCCAACTGCAGTCTGGTCGGCGAGCGGCATCACCAGATTCATGTGCATCTGCAAATTGTCCGCCAGATCCGTGGAATATTCCGGCTGCGGTGTTTTGACCGGGGTCGCGCGCCGCCAAAAAGCAACCAGCACCGTCTCCGCGATCTTGCGCAGGAACGCTTTGACCTTGGTTATAATTGTCATTTGCTTCCCCTTCCGAATGGACAACCGCTACCGCCCCGTTTCTCGCACGAATATTGATAGGCGTCCCGGCGCGCTGCGAGCACTGGGTCGTCAGAACAGGCGAGGCCCGGGGCCAGCCGTGTCGGATTAAAACTCAAATGCTCGCACCCGGCGCCGTCCACTCCGGCGAGCGCGGTGAGCCACAATTCGCCCAGAACTATGCGCGGCCTGGTCGTATCCCACACCTTGGTCGGATCGTTGATATCATCCCCTTGCCCGGCCAAATTTATCCGCAGAACGAACCGTACCGGGCCGCGATTGAGGCGATCAGCAAGCTCTTGGTGGAGGTATCGATCATGGACCCCTTTTTCGAGAAACGGCATCACCCCGGCAACCGGGTCCCACTCGAACCGGGCAAAGGTTTCGGTGCCATCGTTAGCGATCAATTTGAAGGTATGAAGCGCGTGATATTCTGCCCGTGCATAGCTGGACGGGGTCACCAACATGGTCGCCGCGACGGTTCCGGGTCGGGCGGCCATGTGGGTGTTGGCATAATGTACAACACCCGCTGTCCCGTCATCGCGAAAATCAGGCCTTCGCGCGGGCGAACGCAACTGCAGCATGTCGATAAGCCGCTGCAACCAGGTCTCGGGCGGGTCGGGTTCAGGCACACCAGCCGCTGCGAACTGAAGAAATTCTTCCGGGGTTTGGGCGAAGAAGATCGGCAGGGTGATGCCGATGAGATCGGACTCGCCGCCATTCTGCAAATGAAACTTCACTGCCATTCCGCGGACATCAAGCGCGCTGTCATGTTCGGTCGGCGAACCCGAGCCGTTGGAAAATCGCACCGTTACGGGAATATGCCCACCCTGAAACTGCTCGGCAAACGTGAAATGCTTGGCGGCCTCAGAAGCGCTGAACGATCCCGTCACACCGATGCCGACTGCGTGGACGGGCCGCAATCCGGCGCCGTGATCCGGATAGTCCGCCTCGAGCGCGTCATAAAGGCGTTCGCTCATGTCGGGCAGTTCGGACTTGGGGTTGCCAATATCGGGGTCTGCATTGGTCGGAAGTTCGGTCAGCACGTGATCGAACAATGGTGCGCTATCCATGCGCGCTCCTAAACGCCATTCCTGCCGATCCACGCCCAACAAATGCAAAATGGTGGCTGATACCGAGGTGTGGTCGAAAGGCACTTCGCCCTCGGCGCGAAAGACAGTTCCCGTCCGGACAAAAGGGGACACAAGGATCAGCGGTACCCTGACACCGAACCGGTCAAATTTGAAATTCTGTTCGTAGAGTTCGGGTGTGGGAGTATCACTATTCCCGGACCATGGCGGCGCTGCGGTCCAGGGCGGCGGAACGTGGTCATATGTTCCGCCATGCTCGTCAAAATTGATGATGAACAGCAACGAATCCCAGATATCCGGATTGGATGACAGCGCATCATACAAATCCTTCAGGAAGCGCTCCCCCTTACGAATATCACCCGGTGGATGGTAATCGGTTCCGTTGGGTCCGAGGCCTGGGCCGAGCGGCAGGGTCCATGACGGCTCGATGAAACTGAACCGAGGCAGTGTGCCACCTGCAATCATGCCGAATAACGTGTTTTCGGCTGACTCCGCGCCAGATCCGACTTCGGCAAAGTGGTTGTCGAACCGGGGATCCTGGAGTTGCTGCATAATCCGGCGCGTGTAGGAATATCCTTCTGCGCCGAGATCGTCTTGCAGCCAGCTCCCCCGGCTATGAAAAATCATCCAGTCGCTCGGCAGATCCTGTCCCTGTTCGCAAAGGACATTCCAGATTGTGGATTCTGAAAACTGTACACCGCCTGGCCTGGCAAGCCAGTTCGAATTTCGGTTGTTTACCCAGGCCGTCATGCGTCCCTGATCATCAACTCCCAACGAATTGCCCGCCGCCGCGAATGCGCGGTTACAATTGGTTTGGGTGGGGACCGACGCGAAATAACGATCAGACACTGCGAACCGGCGAGCAAGTGAGTTGAGCACCGGAAGTTCGTCCGGCGTATAACTCATCATGATCTCGTCGTTGTTCCGGTACCACTTGGCGTAATCTTTGTAGAACCCGCCCATGTTGGTTTCGGAATCTCCGGAGGGCGCGCATTCGGCGGGCTTGGCCGGCTTCTTCGGGATCGCAGGCTTCTTCGGGGTTTCCTCGGATCCGAAGAGCTGGTTGTTCACGAATTGGAATTCTTCGTCGGGATCGTAGCGCGGCATTGCATGGCGACCGCCGGTCCCGCGAATGACCGGGTGTTTTTTGCCTTTGCCGTCAAGATTGTACAGTCCCGCATGCAGGCCGTCGAACCGGGGGCAAGAATCCGGCGGTATCACATGGGCAGGAAGCTCGGTTTCATACAGCCAGCCCAGGACGTTATCCAACGACCTGTTTTCGAGCATCAGATGCACGATGTGCCGAATTTGGGCGCGCTCTTTCATGGTAACCCCACGGTCAAGAAACAATCAAATACGCGTACCCAAGAATAGAACTATACTGATCTCATGCAGTTGTCGATGAAAAGGGACCAATCGGATCGCGGTCACTTAGTATCGAGTGGTTACACTGTTTGATCGGGGGGATAAGTTACCTTTGAACTTGTCGACCCTTCCTCGATTCTAACCATGCCGTAGGTTGGGCAGCACCTTATTTCAGGGAAATCGTCCTTGCCAATCGGAAGCCTATATCGTCTCGTCTGCTGGCGGCATCGAAACTGACGCGCGAAGTCAGGTCAATCTCAGGCGTCCGGGTCTTCCATGATCCCCCTCGCAGCACCCGCGCACCAGGATCGCCAGCGAGCCAAGGCGTTCCATCGGCGGCTCGCCCCGGTTCGGCCGCTTCATCGCTCCAGTGATCTTCGCACCATTCCAGCAGAGTGCCGTCCATGCAGTGCAGCCCGAACACATTTGCTGCGCGCGAACCTACGGGTTTCAGCATTCCCTGTTCAGCTTCTTCCTTGTCTTTGTAATCGGCTGTTACGGATGCCCCTGCATTGCTCGCATATTCCCACTCTAGCTCGCTGGGCAGACGATAGGCATCGTCGCGGTCAGTCAGGCCAAGCCTGCCATTCAGCCACGCGATATAGGCCTTTGCGTCGTGCCAATTGACATTGATGGCCGGATGGCGATCGCGGCCCAGGCCGTGATCGGTTGGCCATTCCAGATTGGCCCCAACAGCAATTGCAGCTTCCAGATCGGCAAAAGTCACAGGGTACTTGCCCAGAGCGAAGCAATATTCGATCTTCACTTCGAGGCCCGCATCATCGCGGCCATCCTGACTTGGATCCCGGTCAGCTGAAGGGATCGTGACCATTTCCGGCACAGTATCTGCGGGCATGCCGGGAATTGCGTCACGCCAAATAGCCCCAGGTTTGCGCCTCGTCTCCTGAGCCAGTTGCCGTGCCTTCGTTTCTTCAGCCTGCAAAGAACGAAGTTCGGCCGCAGCACGTTCCGCTTTCTCCGCTCTGCGCTCGGCATCGCGGACCAAGCCTTCGATATGGTGTTCAATTTCAAACTCAAATCCCGAGTCCGCAACAACGTCGCGGACGTGCCCAAGGAAGCGTTCGACTGCTGGCAGGTCTGATTTGTCCGGGAATGCATTCCACGTGGTACGTAAATCCCCTAGCAGATCGGCGCGTGCCTGAATCGCCGGGTCTGCAGCCGGAGCCTCATTCAAAGCAGAGTTTGCGGATTGCGAATTTGTTCTGGCCGGAGCGCTAATTTTTCGCCCTACCAGCTTGCCGAGATTTTGCAGCGTCCGGCCCCAGTCTTCGTGGTCATCCTCGCCTGTCCAGTCCACTAGGTCGAACCAGTTGATCTGTCGCAGATCGGCAGGCGGAGCAAACTGTTCAAAGCGGTCCACCGCCACCGGTACTATGATTCCCCGTGCGAGCGCGTCACGGCATTCAATCATCGACCACTGCCCTTTGAAATATGCTGGCGACCAGCAACACAGGACTGATTTGGAATCGCGCAGGGCCCGGTCGATGACGTCGGGGAAGTTTGCTCCCCCGTCGATCTGATGCATATCGAAAAAGCAGTCGAGGCCGAGCGCATCAAGCTTATGCTTGATCGGTTCGACCCTGGTCCTTGTTGAGCGTGAGTAAGAGATGAAAACGTCGACCAACTGACTCTCTGATTACCTTCCCGTGGTAATGCGGCGCAATGCCGCGTCTATGGCTCGGTTAGCAGGGTTGCTAGCCCCGGTCAGCACGGTTCTTCTTTATCCGTTTATGGAGCAATGGGACTTTAGGCCAGTCAGGTTGTTGCCGCCAAGATGGCCGCAGCGATATCTTTTTTTGAGGTTCTTGCGAGCATTGGCTTGGCGGCAGGGCAATTAAAACGACAGATTTGGCATCTGACGCTATCTCCTTTGGAGGTATAACGTTCTTCTGATAGTGGCGGCGCCGTTTCCGCAGCCCCCG
>JBBKWK010000012.1:0-12943 GCA_037968915.1 Pontixanthobacter sp. | reverse complement strand
GGCGAAGCAGCCGCAACGCTATGATGGCCGCTGGCGTGACCGCGATCCGGCTGAAGCGCCCGAGGGCGCGCCGTTCGTTATCCGCCTGAAAACCCCGCAGACGGGCGAAACCACTATCGAAGATCTGGTTCAAGGCAGAGTGACGGTCAAGAACGAAGAAATCGACGATTACGTCCTTCTGCGCGCAGACGGCACCCCGACTTACATGCTGGCCGTGGTGGTCGACGATCACGACATGGGCTGCACCCATATTATCCGGGGCGATGACCATCTCAACAATGCGTTCCGTCAATTGCCAGTACTGCGCGCAATGGACGCGATAGAGGGCGGCTGGCCTGATCCAATCTACGCGCATATCCCATTGATCCATGGGGCTGACGGGGCAAAACTGTCTAAGCGCCACGGCGCGCTTGGGGTGGAGGCTTACCGCGATGAGATGGGTATCTTGCCCGAAGCAATGTTCAACTACCTGCTGCGGCTCGGCTGGGGACACGGCGACCGCGAAGAGATTACTCAAGCAGAGGCGATTGAGCTGTTCGATCTAGGCGGCGTCGGCAAGAGCCCATCGCGCTTCGACATCAAGAAACTGCAGAACCTGAACGGGCACTACATCCGCGAAGCAGATGACGCCCGTTTGGCCGAACTTGTCGCAGGGAAAATCGGTTCTAGCGCAGATTTGTCTTTGCTGACGCAGGCCATGCCGGTCCTGAAAACTCGTGCAAAGTCGGTCGACGAACTAGTCGAAGGTGCGGCGTTTCTGTTTGCCTCCCGCCCGCTTGCCATGACCGAGAAAGCGGCCGGGCTGCTTAACGACGACTCCAGAGCGCTTTTGGCACAGATTTCGGCGCGTTTGGGCCGTGAAAATGACTGGACAATCGAGGCGCTGGAGGCCAGTCTGAAACAAATGGCCGAGGAACTGGAATTGGGTCTCGGCAAGCTCGCGCAGCCCTTGCGCGCTGCGCTCACCGGGACGACGACATCACCCGGTATTTTCGATGTGCTGGTTTTGCTCGGACGGGAAGAGGCGATGGCGCGGATCGACGCGCAAGCCGGGTCCGGGTCCGAAATATAAAATTTGAAGGAGAACGAAGTTGGCGGATAAACAGGCGAAACTGGAAATTGGTGGGCAATCGCTGGAATTCCCCGTGCTGGAGGGCAGCACCGGCCCCGACGTGGTCGATATTCGCAAACTCTATGCCCAAACAGGCGCGTTCACCTTCGATCCGGGCTTTACCTCGACCGCGTCATGTGAAAGCGCGCTGACGTATATCGATGGTGAAAAAGGCGTCCTGCTCCACCGCGGCTATCCAATTGGCCAATTGGCGGAACATTCCAGCTTCATGGAAGTCAGCCATCTGATGCTCAATGGCGAATTGCCTACGGCGGAAGAACTCGACGATTTCACCTACACGATTACGCGGCATACGATGCTGCACGACCAATTGCGCCAGTTCTTTCAGGGCTTCCGCCGCGACGCTCACCCGATGGCAATCATGTGCGGCGTGGTTGGCGCATTGTCGGCTTTCTACCATGACAGCACCGATATTGCCGACCCCGATCACCGCAAGATTTCGTCGCACCGCCTGATTGCCAAGATGCCAACGATTGCGGCCAATGCATATAAGTACTCCATTGGTCAGCCGTTCATGCATCCGGATAATTCGCTGTCTTACACCGGCAATTTCCTGCGCATGACCTTCGGCGTTCCGGCCGAGGAATATGAAGTGATCCCGGCAGTGGAAAAGGCGATGGACCGGATTTTCATCCTCCATGCCGATCATGAACAGAATGCCTCGACCTCAACGGTCCGCCTGGCTGGTTCCTCGGGTGCAAACCCTTTTGCCTGTGTCGCTGCGGGTATCGCCTGCCTGTGGGGCCCCGCACATGGCGGCGCCAACGAAGCGGCGCTCAACATGCTCCGCGAAATCGGCACGCCGGACCGGATTCCGCATTATATCGAGCGTGCGAAAGACAAGAATGATCCGTTCCGCCTGATGGGTTTCGGCCACCGGGTCTATAAGAACTACGATCCGCGCGCGACAGTGATGCAAAAGACAGTTCGTGAGGTGTTTGACGCACTCAAGGTCACTGATCCGGTTTTCGAAACCGCGCTGCGCCTTGAAGAAATGGCGCTGAACGATCCCTACTTTATTGAGAAGAAGCTGTTCCCCAACGTGGATTTCTACTCTGGTGTAATCCTGTCGGCGATCGGCTTCCCGACCACGATGTTCACCGCGCTGTTCGCACTTGCCCGCACGGTTGGCTGGGTAGCGCAATGGAATGAAATGATTTCCGATCCCGGCCAGAAAATCGGTCGTCCGCGTCAGCTCTACACCGGGCCGACAGAGCGCGACTACATTCCGGTTGGCAAACGATAGGAAATTGCCGGGCGCCGACTTATTCGGCGCCCGGCAATTCCAGCGTAAACCGGGCGCCCTCGCCCGGCGTACTTTCAACCGTCAAATCACCGCCCATCGCCCGCGCAATGCGGCGGGAAATGTATAAGCCAAGTCCCGAACCGCCATCGGCGGACCGGCCAAGCCGCTCAAACTTATCGAACACTGCAGACTGCTGCTCCTGCGTCAGACCCGGGCCATTATCAGCCACGGTCACTTTGACCCGTTCACCAATGTCCTCGAGCACAATCCGGACTTCTGAACCTTCCGAGGTATAGCGGATCGCGTTTCCGACCAAATTGAGCAGTACCTGCAGAGCCCGCCGAAATTCCGCGGTCGCTTTAAGCGGCTCGTCCAACTCCGGCGTAAATAACTCTATCCCGCGTTCCTTTGCGCGCACACCCAATATCCCCGCAGCGCGGCGCGCTACATCGCCGAGATCGATCTGATCCGGCGCTGTCATGAATTGGTCCGATTCAACGATCTCGAGATCGGATAAATCGTCAATCAGGGCGAGCAGATGCTGTCCTGCCGAAGCAATATCTGCGGCATAATTGCTATATTCCTCCGCCAGCGGACCAGCAAGGCGAGTGCGAATTGTCTCCGCATTGGCTATAATTCGGGAAATTGGCTGGCGCAGCACGGGCGATAGATCACGGCCGATGGAGGAGGCGATAGACGGCTCATTTCGCCTTTCAACCGAAGCTATCGGAGGCGAACAGGGTGTTTGTGCGACCAGACACAGCTCGAAACCGGCGCTCGCCACTGCTGGCTGGCCACGCGGCACCAAAGTGGCATTCCAGCGCCGTTCGGATCCCTCAACGGCGCATTCAGCGCCGTCGAGCAATCGCCAGTGCATCGGCTGCTGGTGGCCAAGGCCCGGGAATGTTACAAAATCGCTCCAGGGCTGGCCGCTGTTGCCGCGCATTTTCTGGACCAATCCCGCCAAATCTGGCGCGGTGCTTTCGACTGACAGTACCTGCTGCTTGAAATCGAGCCGCGCAGTCAATTCCGCCAATGCACGGTCAATATCCAGTTTCCGGGCCTCGCTTTCATTCTGTTCCTCCACTGGCAGCGGAGACGATTGCCAATTGGCAACGCGAATGACGCAGCCCGGTTCATCCTCGTCTTCAGATTGCAAAATTGGGTTCACTTCCACCCAAGCCTTGATCAGATCATCCCCGTCGAAAGCATGGATCATCCGGGCGAGCCGCAATTTGTATGTGCGCGATTTGCGGACCAACGCGAGCAGTTCAGGAATCGCGATAAGTCCCGGCAGATCACCGCCGCAACGGTGCTGCAATTGCGCAAGCGGCTCCTCCGCATCAATCAAATGATCACGCGAATCGCTCAGTGCTTCGGCGAGGATGGATCTGGTTTCGCCAGCCATATCTATCCGGCGGTGTTTCGTATGCTAGCAGCAAGCATAGTAGCCGCGCGGTCAGACCGAAGCAGCTCGAATACATCGGGCAAAGTCACGTCCGGGTGGATATGGAGAAATTGCTCTTCAACATCCCGCGCCTCCAAACCTGCTGCGCGCAAAGCCAGTGCAAGCCGCGCCATTTGACCATCATTCGTCGATAATGCCGCAATATCCCGGTCTTGATCGGAGGTGCTGGCGAGTGCAGATATGAACAGCGCCGCGCCGGCATGGCCAATCGACAGGGCAGCAATTGCGCCGCGCCCCATACCGGCAACAAGCCGTGATAGCAGGCCCAATCGGCCCGCGCTTTCATCAAACGCTGCACGCATTTCCAGGTCAGCAGAATTGGCGGCTTCGTTTGCGTCCTCGCCAAAGTGGGCACGCGAAATGAGCAGCGCCTGATGAAATAGATCGCCGGGCAATTCGTTCAGAGGCAGTTCCATCCGTCGTTGATGTTGGATAAATCGCGCCTGAGACGCCAAAATAATCATCGCCGACGCAGCGGTACCCTCGTCATCGGAC
The DNA here is from genome assembly GCA_037968915.1 of Pontixanthobacter sp. Lineage (GTDB taxonomy): Bacteria > Pseudomonadota > Alphaproteobacteria > Sphingomonadales > Sphingomonadaceae > Allopontixanthobacter. The sequence continues at coordinate 8,602 of JBBKWK010000012.1, read as the reverse complement.
GCGACCAACGACTGCAGCAGCGGCGATAGGACCGGATCAATTGCATCACGATCCTCCAGTCGCACTGTCAACTGCCATTCGACCGCAAGTGCGTGGCAATGGGTCAGCAACGCTGGATAGCCGATGAGATTTGTCGCTAACCCATCTCGATTTTCACTAGCGAAGATATCGGGATCACCGATTTCGGCAGCCTTCCCGTGTGCCATCAACAATTGCCAAGCGATGTGGGACATCATGCCCCTGACCCGCGCAACAATTTCGTCCGTGAACAGCGAATCGTCCTGGTTTATCAGCAAATGGTTCAGAATGGGGCCAATCGTGCCAAGCACGACATCTCCCTGCTCCAACGCCTCGCGCAGCATAGCCTCAACCGGGGCTTCAGGGGATTTGGGCGCATTGCTGTCGATCATGGCCTAAGTCCATAGACCTACATGGTTAAGCCCGCGTTATCTTTGACCTGCTTGCGTCGACCAATATTGCGAATAAGGTTATAGCAGTAAGTAATTGTGTAATAAGGATTAAATACGATAAATAGATTGCAACCGATAAGGTAATGGCCAGTAAAGCGCGGTCGGCGAGAAAAATTTTCCATTTCCGCAGCGGCAATACGGCGCCCAAACGAAGCGCAAGCACCAGCGCAGCCACACTTAGAATGGCGACCGGGCGGTTTGGCCCTGGGCTCGCTAACCCCGCTAGGCAAACCAGCAAAACGTCCAAGCCAACCCCTAGCCCGGATGCAACCATACCGGAGCCGTAATGCGCGGCGCGGCCAATGCCCTCGATTGATCGCAGCGCTCCGCCGGTGCGGACCACCAAATAGGCCAGGCCCGCCAATGCCATGCCCGCCATCGGTTGCCATAACCATCCCGTGAGCCCGGCGATCGCGCTGAGACCCGCAGCGCTCGCCAGAATTGCGTTGCTGCCAAATTTCTTTGCGTTCGAACGTTTCATCAACACTGTCGCGGTCCGGTCTGCAAATGCAAGTGACGGAGCAATGAATGGGGCGGGCCTCACGTGCCGCGAAAGCCAGACCGTCTCGAACTCGGCAGCATCAGGCTCGGATTGCACCAATCCCCACTCGCGCCCCGACAAAATGCCTGGTGGCATGGACGCGATCCGGGTGCTGGTCTGCAAGGCAATGCGCAACAAACCGGCAATCGGATCAGCATCGGGCGGCAAATCGGCAAGCCGTTCCACTGCTGAACCACGGACCATGAACAATCCCGCCCAAGCATATTCGCGGTCGATCCGTTCAAATCCGGCGGCGATGCCTTCATCCGCGGGAAACACCAACACCGCTGGCCGGTCCCCAAGCAATTTTTCTGCGAGCGCCCGGTCGGGCACCACGCCATCAGCAATCACCAGCAGCTCATCGGTTGCCCTGACGATACCGGATAAGCCGCGCGGACCAGAAAGCACCTGAAACTGCGCACCAGACTTTTCGGTCAGATGCTGCAATTCAATCAATTCCTGCGATAATCCAAATGCCTGACAAACAATCTTTTCACATCCGAGTGCCAGTGCACATTCCAACTGATGTTGAATGATCGAACGCCCCGCAAGTTTCAAAAAGGCACGCGGGTCGCCGCCTGAAACAGCCACTGATTCCATTGTTGAAAGTAAAGCGATCTTCAAGCGCAGGCTCCTGAATTGGAAGCAAGCGCTTTACGGCGCTCATGGCTCGATGCCAAGCGGCACCGATGCCTGGCTGTGCCAACATGCATTGGGTTCAGTTGCGGGGACTAAAAATATTTCAGTATTTTTTCCGGGTCACCCCGGATGTTTGGCAAAATCCAATAGAAATGCTTCAATCTTGCGGATCACCGTGGGTTCGCCCGGGGCGGATTTAACCGCTTCATCGGCCAGAACAATCAGATCGCTGGCATGGAAACTCGCCGCCAGCCCTTTCAGCCGCATGGCCGCAACTTCCCAATTCGCATCGCAGCGCGACCGCTTCAACAGATCAATCTGGCGAGTCAGGCTATCTACGAATGCCGCGCGCAATTCTGCCAACAGGGCGGAATCATCGCCTGCAGCCGCTGCCAAAGTGGCATCAAGAGCGCAGTTTTCATACAACATCGCCAATAATTCTACTCGCTGCAGGGTTAAGATAGGGTTTCACACCGCGTCAAAAGTGGTACTTTCTTTCCATGAGCAATGGATCGAACATCCGGGTCGTCGGACCCGACAGCGCGCCAGAGGCGCAAGGCGAAGCAGCTGAAATCTTCACCGAAGAGCCCATATTACTCGAAGAAGAATACATCGAGGAGTGGGAAGAAGAGCCTGCTCATCCGCGTTCGACCAGTTGGATATTACCGACTGTGGCGCTGCTCGCAATCGCCGGATGGACTGTGTTTTACGGATGGGCGAACCAATCTCAGCTATTTGCCGGAGGAACCGCACAACAATGGAGCGAATGGGTAATCGCTTGGTCGATACCGGTTTTGTTAGTGGTGTCCGTGTGGATGCTGGCAATGCGCAACAGCACGCGTGAGGCTGCCCGCTATAGCGAAGTTGCCCGTTCATTGTCTGGCGAATCGGCTGCGCTAGAGGATCGGTTGTCGGTCATTAACCGCGAACTCAGCATTGCCCGGGACTTTCTTGGCTCACAATCACGCGAATTGGAATCGCTTGGCCGCGCCGCTGGGGAAAGGTTGTCGAACCACGCAGACCATCTCCAAAGCCTAATTCGGGATAATGGTGCGCAAGTAGAATCAATCGCCACGGTAAGCACGACCGCCCTGGAAAATATGGTCCGCCTGCGCGATGATTTGCCGGTGATCGCCAATTCAGCGCGCGATGTAACCAACAATATCGGCAACGCAGGCCGCACCGCACAAAATCAGATCGAAGAGCTAGTTTCAGGCTTTGGACGGCTCAATGAATTTGGCCAAGCAACCCAGCGCGAGGTCGCCACTTTGCAAGAATCGATCAATGCCGCCCTCGCCGATTTCGAAGCGCAATCCATTCAGATTAATGCAACTGCCAACGCCCGTTTCGATGCCTTGCGTTTGGCCAATGATGAGTTTCGAACCGAACTCGATACAAGCGAGATATCGGCACTGTCCGCCTTGCGGCGCCGCAGTGACGCGCTGTCTGGCGAATTGACTGCGTCACGCAGTGTGTTGGAAGAACAGGAAGAATCAGCACTGGTGTCGCTGCGCTCCCGCTTGGTGTCGCTGCGTGATGAAAGTAAGTCCATCGGTAAATCGGTGCGTGACAGCGAAGGCCGCGCGGCCGCTGCTTGGACCGGCCAGATTGAAAACATCGAGGCCCGATTTACCGAGGTAGTTGAACGCGTCTCGGCGCTGGACGAATCGGCACTTGCTGCGTCCAGGGTTAAGTTGCTGGAGCTGGCCGAAGAAGCGGAGCGGGTCGATACGAATTTTGCGGAGCGAAGCGCAGCACTGCATGACCAGATTGAAATTCGGCGCGTCCAGATGTCGCAAGACGAACAGACAGCTATCGAAGATCTGAATGCGAAGCTTACCGAGCTGGACGATGCAATTTCCGCCCGGAGAATTTCACAGATCGAGCAGTCAAAGCGGCTAACCCAACAGAGCGATGTGATTGGCGAACGGCTGGTGGAATTCGAGACAAGCCTGCAGGAAATTGCAGTGCAAGGTGTCGATACCGAGACTGTCCTTGATAGCGGTGTCCAGATGCTGGCTAAGAAACTTGGCGAGAACCGTCAGCGGATTGATGAAACAACCGCAGCAATTGCCGGTTTGACGGAAGACACGGTCCGTCTGCTTGAATTGATCCAGGCAAGTTCTGATCACAGCCGCGATATTCTGCCCTCAGCGATTGGCGCAGCCAGTAGTCAGATTTCAGCCACGGAAGAACAGGTCAATCAGATCAGTCTGCTGCTTGGGCAGGCGAACATCAAGGGCGCTGAACTGTCTGATTACGTGTTGAGCGCCGCAGACAATGGCCGTGAGGCGATGGACAAAATCGAACAAATCAGTTCCCGTGTCACCGCCGCGAACAACGAGCATTTGGATGAGATAGCCCGGCTTGAAAATTCGCTTACTAAATTGGGCGCTCAAAGTGCACAATTATCCGATTCTGCCCGGACAGAATTGCGCGATGCAATTTCCTTCCTCAAACAATCAGCCCGAGAGGCTATTGGCGAAATCGAGAGCGGAACCGCTATCAATGTGAAGGAAATTGCCGAAAAGATCGGTGAGGAAAGTTCACTCGCCATCGATAATGCATTGCGCAGCCGAACCGACAACGCCGTTGCAGAACTCGAAGCCGCCGTGACCAAAGCATCCAGCGCAGGCCGAATTGCCGCTACCAACCTTCGCGATCAACTGACTAAAGTGAACGAGCTCGCCGGCAATCTGGAAGCCCGCGTCAACCGTGCTCGCGAGCGTGCAGAGGAACAGGTCGATCATGATTTCTCGCGCCGCGTTGCGCTAATCACCGAGAGCTTGAATTCCAACTCCATCGACATCTCCAAAGCATTGTCGAATGATGTTACGGATATTGCATGGACTTCATATCTGCGCGGCGATCGAGGGATATTCACGCGCAGAGCGGTGCAATTGCTAAACCATACAGAAGCGCGTGACATTGCCGAAGTCTATGCCGAAGACCCCGAATTTGCGGAGAATGTCAGCCGCTATATCCATGATTTCGAAGCCATGCTTCGCGTCATGTTATCAACCCGCGATGGCCATGCGCTAGGGGTCACGCTGCTTAGCTCTGATATGGGCAAGCTGTATGTTGCACTGGCGCAGGCAATCGAACGGTTGCGGACCTAGCGGCCGCCAATTCGACGCATAATCAGGTGGCTAGGTCATCTTTTCAGGCGGGCTGATGAAGTTGATATCGTCCGGCGTGATCCAGCCATATTGGTAATTCAACACATACAGTGCGGTCAGCAAAGCGGCGACCAATGACGCCCGCAAAATGAGCCGAAGTGGCCGAAAGTTCGCCGGCGCGCTGTCAGCCTGACCGGGTATTTTTTCTACCCCCAATTCGTCATGCGTGCGGACGCCGAAAGGCAGCATGACAAAGGCACACATCACCCAGACCAGTAAATAAATCGCGACAATCGATGTCAATTTCACCGCGTCAGCTCCCCATCAGGATCACTTTGACTTGAGGACGTTTGCCGCTCCACCGCGTTGCAGCCCGGCGTGTAGCCAGACGGACCGCTTCACTCAAAGCCTTGCGATCCTTGCGCGCCGGGCCCTTGAGACCCCGCAGCGCCTTAACAATATCAGCCGAGGCTTCGATCACGAAATCATCCTCATCTTCATCTAATGGCATGCCAAGCAATTCAAGATGCGGTTTCAGTTTGGAATCGACTGCGACCACAATCACCCCTTCGCGCGAAATCCGGCGGCGCATGCCGATCGCTTCGCCATCAGCCGGCACAATAATATCGCCGTCGAGTACCAATCGTCCGGTTCGCACTTCCGCCAATTTGCTCGGTTTGCCCGGAGCAAGGCGGATGATGTCGCCGTTTTTCTGGAAGATATTATGCGGAATGCCTGCTGCCTGACCAACCCGGACCTGTTCCTGCATATGTTTGATTTCGCCATGAACCGGGACTAGAATTTCCGGCCTGATCCAAGAATAGAGTGCTTCCAATTCCGGCCGTCCAGGATGGCCAGACACGTGGATTTCACTCTGACGGTCGGTGACCATCAAAATGCCGCGTTCCGCCAATTTGTTCTGCACCCGGCTAATTGCCACCTCGTTGCCGGGTATCTGGCGGCTGGAGAACAGCACCACATCGCCCTTCTGCAGGCTAATCTGGTGACTATCATCGGCAACGCGCGACAATGCAGCCCGGGGTTCGCCCTGGCCGCCCGTGGCCATGATCAAAACCTTGCCCCGCGGCAGGCCCATAGCTGTCTGGAAATCGACCGTATCGGGAAAGTCAGCAAGATAGCCGTTGTCCTGCGCCACCGAAATAATCCGGTCGAGCGAGCGGCCTGCGACGCATAATTTGCGCCCGGTTTCCTTGGCGACTTCGCCCAAAGTATGCAGCCGAGCGACGTTGGAGGCAAAGGTTGTGACCATCACCCTGCGTCCTTCGTGGCGCTTCACTTCTTCCATCAAACCGCGATAGACCGCCCCTTCGGAGCCGCTGGGATTGGGATTGAATACATTGGTGGAATCGCACACCATCGCGAGCACACCAGCATCACCGATTTCAGTCAATTCTTCCTCGGTGGTCGGCTCGCCGATGATCGGTTCTTCGTCCAGCTTCCAGTCGCCAGTGTGGAAAATTCGTCCATAAGGCGTGTCGATCATCAATCCGTTGCCCTCGGCAATGGAATGCGCAAGCGGGACATAGCTGATATCAAACGGACCGACGGCAAAGCTGTCTGTATCATCGATAACGTTGAGCTCGATCTCGCCCAGGATACCCGCTTCTTCCAGCTTGCGCCGGATCAAATCGGCAGTGAATGGCGTCGCGTAAAGCGGTACGCCTAGCTCTTCGGCGAAATAAGGGATTGCACCGATGTGATCTTCATGCCCGTGGGTAAGCACGATGCCAACGAGATCATCCGCCCGGTCCTCAATGAATTCCAGATCGGCGAATACCAGATCGACCCCGGGATATTGATCGCCGGAAAAGGTCATGCCCAGATCGACCATCAGCCATTTGCCGTTACAGCCGTACAAATTGACGTTCATGCCGATTTCAGCGGAACCACCCAGCGCAAGGAACAGCAGTTCTTTTTCAGGCGTAAAATTCTTCTTCACTTGGACGCCCGTTCTGCCAAAATTGCGAGGCCTTCCAGCGTGAGGTCGGAATCCACGCCGTCAAACATTTCCGTATGTTTGTCGAACAGGATGGCGAGGCCGCCGGTAGCAACCACCTTGGCGGGTCGGCCGATTTCTTCACGCATTTTGGCAATCAATCCTTCCATCATCGCAACATAGCCCCAGAATACTCCGATGAGCATCTGATCTTCGGTATTGCGGCCGATCACACTGGACGTCCGCGGGGCTTCGATAGCGATCCGCGGCAGTTTGGCGGTGTTGCCCACCAATGCATCGAGCGACAGGTTGATTCCCGGCGCGATGATGCCCCCCTTATACGTTCCGGTGAAATCCACCGCATCAAAAGTGGTCGCAGTGCCGAAATCGATGATGATCAGGTCGCCGTCATATTTTGCATGGGCCGCGATTGCATTGAGCGCGCGGTCGGCACCAAGCGAACGCGGCTCGTCCACATCCACCGTGATGCCCCAGTCTGCCTCGCCCTCACCCGCGATCATCGGGGTGACGCCAAAGTATTTCTCGCCAAGTACAGTCAGATTATGGATCGCGCGCGGAACGACAGAACCAATGATGAAGCGGTTCACCACCTTGCGGTCGATCCCCTCCAGCGCCAGCAATTGGGTCAGCCAGACGGCATATTCATCGCCCGTGCGGCGCGGATCGGTGGCGATCCGCCAACGTGCGCGAATCGTCTTTCCGGTAAACAGTGCGAACACCACATTGGTATTTCCGACATCTGCGACGAGCAGCATAATCTTGTCCTTCAGGCGAGTATGACATCGCCGGCGTGGATGGCACGGGTCGCACCATTCGCCAAGCGCAGGCGGAGCGAACCGTCAGGCAACAGGCCGTCAAACGCCCCGCTGATAACCCCTTCGGCTTGTTCATGAACGGTCATCGGCGTGCCCTTGGCATGGCCCGCGCTTTCCCAGCGATTGATCAGCGGATCAGTACCGTAAGTGCGCCAACGCTGTACTTCTTCGGCGAAATGACCGGAGATTGAGCGGGCAAACATGTCACGGTCCGGCGTGGGGCCGAATTTGCTGAGAGCCAGTGTCTCTCGGCCCGGAACCTGCGGCGCAGCGGCCAGATTAACCCCAATTCCGACAATCACGTCGTCCCCTTCCCGCTCCAACAAGACGCCCGCCAGCTTTGCACCGGCGAACATCAGATCATTGGGCCATTTAAGGCGCAAGGCCACTGGATCGGGGCAATGCGGCAAGACCGCCTGATAGGCGGCGAGACCGGCGACCAGTGCCAGCGTCGGGGTTGAAGGATCGCAGGATTGCACATGGACCACGGTAGAGCCCATGAAATTTCCTTGGCCATCGAACCAGTCCCGGCCCTGCCGACCGCGTCCGGCGCTCTGCCGATCAGCCACCAGCCATTGCCCCTCGGCAATCCGTTCACCAGCCTTCAGCCGGGCGGAAAGATCGCTATTGGTCGAACCGGTTTGAGGGACAGTTTCAATCAAGCGGGCGCGTCAGACCACGAAGAACAGGGCTTCGGCTGCCCGGTCCGCCAACGCGCCTAACGGTATGGTCAGGAGATAGCCAAGCGGCGAAACGATGATTGCCGTCAGGGCGAGCACTGCCCAATGGGCCATGTCATTTTCACCCGTCACCACATTGGCCGGTTCGTCAAAATACATGATCTTGACGATTTTGAGATAATAGAATGCGCCGATCACGCTTGCGGCAATACCGATGGCAGCGAGCACCACCAGATCAGCCTCGACCGCAGCCTGGAATACCACGAATTTACCCCAAAATCCGAACAGCGGCGGAATACCCGCGAGGCTGAGCATCATCGCGGCGAGGCACAACGCCAGCATTGGCTTGGCACGCGACAG
>JBBKWK010000011.1:0-13232 GCA_037968915.1 Pontixanthobacter sp. | reverse complement strand
CCAGCGCGGAATTGCGGAAAAATCGCTGGGCAGCGCTTATGATTTCAAGGCGTTCAACGATGCCGTCGTTCTGGGCGGCAATGCCCCGCTAGACGTGATGGCGAAGAATGTAGAACGCTTTATTGCCGGCGCCCGAGGTTGAGCGGACAGGAATTGTTCTCTCCCCCTTTTCGGAGCGGTAACAATGCGTTAGCTTCAGGAAACACAATCGGGGAATCCAGATGAAATATTGGGTCGCATTTTTACTCACCTTCGCTGCGGCTACTCCGGCGAGCGCCGATTGGCACGAAGCGTCGAGCGACCATTTCGTAATTTATTACGATACCAGAGCCGATGATCTGGAGCGGTTCGCGGTGATGTTGGAACGGCATCATCAGGCGATGGAGCTTTCCACCGGCCGGCAATTGGACATCCCCAGCCCATCGAACCGGGTAACTGTCTATGCAGTTGGCAGTGATCGTAATTTGCGCGAACTCTATGGCGATAAGAACAGCAGTGTCGCAGGGTTCTATATTCCGCGTGCGGCTGGCTCCCGAGCATTTGTACCGAACATCAGAATTGGCAGCGGCGAACCTGACTTCTCGCTTACGGTCTTGCTACATGAATATGCACATCACTTTCTGATCTCGTCATCTGTCCACGCCATGCCGCGGTGGCTAAGTGAAGGATCGGCGGAATTCTTCGGCTCGACCCGCTTTCCCAGCAATGGCACCTTGGAAATCGGCCGCCCCGCTTACCATCGCCAAGGCGAATTGGCGTTTGCAGAAGGCGTCCCCGTCCAGGAACTGTTCGACCACGAACTTTTCCAGAAGAACCATGGAAACAAATTCGATGCTTTTTACGGCCGTAGTTGGGGCCTGTTCCATTACTTGACCTACTCGAAGGAACGTGAGGGCCAGCTGGTCAAATACCGGCAAGCAGTGGCTGGCGGTGTCCCATCGACCGAGGCGGCCAAACTTAGTTTTGGTGACCTGAATCAACTCGAAAAGGAATTGAAATCCTATTTGCGGACAAGACGTTTTCCCGGCAAGATCTGGAATCCCGAAGCCGCGCCTGTCGGGCATGTATCCGTGCGCAAACTAAGTCAGGGAATGGGCGAAATGATGCCCGTCATCATCCGGTCCCAGCGCGGTGTCGATGATCAGGAAGCTGCAGCTTTGGTGCCCCAGGCCCGCGCAATCGCGGCCAAATATGCTGGCGATGCAGGCGTCCTGACAGCACTGGCCGAAGCAGAGTATGACGCCGGTAACGACGCCGAAGCCATAGCTGCCGCAAACCAGGCACTCGCCATCAATCCCTCGGCCAAAAGCGCTTATGTCCAGAAAGGTAATGCACTGTTTCGTATCGCGAAAACCGCTGATGATCAGGACAAGGCTTATGAAGCTGCAATGAAGCCGTTTGCGGCCCTGAACCAGCTTGAGCAAGACCATACGCAACCCTTGATCCGTTATTATCGCAGCTTTGCTGAACGCGGGAAATTCCCGCCGGAGGGGGCTCGTCATGCGCTGGAACGTGCATCGCAGCTTGCCATGTTCGACAAATCGCTGCTGATGGAAGTGGCCCTCATGCAGGCACGCGAAGGCAAGACAACCATCGCAGCCTATACCCTCGCTCCGCTTGCCGCCGACCCGCATGGCGGTAGACGAGCCGAACTGGCCAGCGCTCTGATTTCGGCGCTGAAGCAGGCGAAAGACGGGGAGCCATTCGATGCCTCAACGGTGATGCGGGCGATCCCGGACGACGAATCCGATGGCGATGACGCTTCAGAAGACTGAGGCTCGGGACCAAAACGCCTGCCGAAACGTATGATAACCAACGAAAGGTTGCTTATTCTCCGATGTTTATTTCTTCCGACCCCACGCTTGACGCTATCCTTCGGGGGCTAATACTCGCCACAGTTGCGATGATTTGGGTAATCCTGCTGATCAGGATGAACGGATTGCGGTCGCTATCGAAAATGACGAATTTCGATTTTGTCATGACGATCGCGATGGGTTCTTTGGTGGCGAGCGCCACGCAGGTCGAAAAAGTCGATGCCTTGGTCCAGATCATGGCCGCTATGGCGGGGCTGTTCCTGTTTCAGAACATCACCGCCCGTATGCGGCGAGCCTCTGATGTTTTTGAGGACGCGGCGCAGAACGATCCCATCCTGCTGATGAAGGACGGAAAAATCTGCCACGCCGCACTCAAGGCTGAGCGTGTCGCGGTTTCAGACCTCATGGCCAAATTACGCGAGGCTAACGCGCTCGACATGTCGAAGGTGAAAGCAGTTGTTCTCGAGACGACCGGCGACATATCCGTGCTCCACGGCGATGCAGATATGGACGAATGCCTGATAAAAAATATTCGTGACCTGACCTGAATCCATACGACAAGCGTTCTGGTGCTCGCTCGCTTGCTTAGCGATTTTCCTACATCCCGCGCAGTTGCTAATCCGGTCGCGGTTCTTTGAAAATTGAATTCGTCCTTTTACGCGGGGCAGCAAAAAGGCGGCGCGAGGCCGCCTTTTTTTCCGGGTCCGATATTCTGTTCACCTGTCCGCTTCGGCTATATTCGCCAATCAAATTAGTAGTTTAACCAGCCGGACACCGAATGTTGGATGTGTCACCTGTGTAACCCGGATTGCAGGCTAGCGGGTCATCATTCCGGTTACGATTGATCCAAGGATCCCGCCCAGAGCTCCGCCTCCCGCAGCTTCTGAGGCCGTGCTGCCAGCTTTCTTGGCCATGTATCCCGCCGCTGCCATTGCGAGGATCGGCAACATCTTCTTGAGTATGCCTTCGTCGATTCCGGTTAGCGAGGCGACCTCGCCGGCAACGCCGCGACTGACATCCTTGCTACCGAAGATGTTGCCCAGAATGTCATTGCCTTGCTGCGTCGGCGTAGGCGCACCGCCGAGAACCGCGTCCAGCATTCCGCCGCCGCCGCCGCCCAGAATTGCACCAGCCAAGCCGCCGAGTCCGCCAAGACTGCCTGCATCCCCAGCACCGCCAGCAGAACCGGCTGCGCTGCGCCCCATCCCGGCCACGATTGCGGGTAACAACGCTCCGGCACCGATTTTTGCGGTTTGTGGATCAATGCCCAGCTCGCCGGCCATGCTTTCAATGACGCCGCTTTGTTGCAACATTTGTGCAAGACTCATAATTTACTCCCGATGCGCCTGCCTGGCGCGGTTGGTTTTTGTCGATTCTGGCGATTATTTTTTGCCGAACAGACCCGATGCCATGCCAGCAATGTCGTTCAGCGGATTGCCGTCGCCATCGCGGTCTAACATGCCAAGAATGCCCTTGGCCTTAGGATTATCGGCCAAGATCTGATTGAACTTGGTAAGCGAGCTTTCGCCGCCCAATTGATCGACAATCGTGCTCAACATGCCGGTGTCGAGTCCAGTCTTGGCTGCGGCCAGTTCCACCGTATCGCCATCTTCGGTGTGCGATTTACCCAGTGCTGCGATCGCTTTTTCGGCTGTAGATGCGTCGATACCCAGCTTTTCTGCCATATTGGCAACGGTCGGGTTGTCACCAGCGGCGCCCAATATCGTGTCGAACAGGCTCATCGTAAATTCTCCTTCGATTGATTCTTGGGACATCATGCGCTTTCGCCGGGCAAAGAAAAAGCCCCCTTCCCGGTGATGGGAAGAGGGCTTCCCTCTCCATCCCGCAATTGCGGGCATGTAACTGATTGTTCAGGCAGCTTGGGTTTCCAACGTAGGCGCGGCCCGGCGGACGCCCTCTTCGACGTGCGCTTCGAATTCTGTGAAATTTTCGATGAACAGACCCACCAGCTTTTGTGCGGTGCGGTCAAATTCCTCTTTGTCGGCCCAGGTCGAACGCGGATCAAGAATGGCGGTGTCGACACCTTCGACCGCTACCGGCACATCAAAACCGAAATTCGGATCCTTGCGGAATTCCGCATTGTTCAACGAACCGTCCAAAGCGGCGTTGAGCAAGGCGCGGGTGGCCTTGATCGGCATGCGGTTGCCGACACCGTATTTGCCGCCGGTCCAGCCGGTGTTGACCAGCCAGCATTGCGCCCCGCCCTCGGCAATCCGCTTCTTCAGCAGGTTGCCATAAACGCTCGGATGGCGCGGCATGAACGGTGCACCGAAACAAGTACTAAAGGTTGCTTCCGGCTCGGTAACGCCGATTTCGGTACCCGCTACTTTGGCGGTGTAACCCGACAAAAAGTGATACATTGCCTGATCGGGTGTCAGCCGGGCAATCGGAGGCAGAACGCCAAAGGCATCGGCGGTCAGCATGATCACGTTAGACGGCACCGGACCAAGGTTTTTCTCCGAGGTATTGGGAATAGCCGACAGCGGATAAGCGCCGCGAGTATTCTCGGCGAGAGAATTGTCATCGAGGTCCAGCTCACCGTTTTCGTCCATCACGACATTTTCCAGCACCGTTCCGGGCATGCGGGTGGTCGCATAAATTTCCGGTTCCGCTTCCTCGGACAGGCGGATCATCTTGGCGTAACAACCGCCTTCGAAATTGAACACGGCGGTATCTGACCAGCCGTGTTCATCATCACCTATCAAGGTGCGGCTGGCGTCAGCAGACAGCGTGGTCTTGCCGGTGCCGGACAGGCCGAAGAAAATTGCAGTCTTGCCATCCGGGCTAATGTTGGCGGAGCAATGCATCGGCATCACGCCCTTAGCTGGCAGCAGGTAATTGAGAATACCGAACACGCTCTTTTTCATCTCGCCAGCGTATTTAGTGCCGCCGATCAAAATCAGCTTTTCCGTTAGATTGACCGCAATTACCGTTTCGCTGCGAGTGCCATGCCGCGTGGGATCAGCGCGAAAACTGGGCAGGTCGATGATCGTATATTCGGGAACAAACCCATCCAGTTCCTGCTCGGTCGGGCGGACCAGCAGAGTGCGGATGAAAAGATTGTGCCATGCCAATTCATTGATCACCCGCACATTCACGCGGTGTTCCGGTTGCGAACCGCCAAACAGGTCGGCGACGAACAAATCCTTCATATCGGCCAGTGCAGTTAGAAAATCCTGCTTGAGATTGGCGAAATGGTCCGGGGTCATGGAAGCATTGACCTTGCCCCACCACACCGTGTCTTCTGTCGTTTCATCACGAACGATAAATTTGTCTTTTGCCGAACGCCCGGTATGGGGCCCCGTTTCCACCACCAGCGGGCCGTGCTTCGCGAGCTTGCCTTCGCCCCGTGAAAGGGCCTGCTCGACCAGCTGCTCGGTCCCGAAATTGGGGTGAATTGCAGCATTGGTGGCGATGCCCTGACTGCTCAGCAAATGGGAAAGTGGCGTGGTCACAATAGTCTCCTGATCGGGGTGGATATCGGACCTGAAAATAGCTCAATGGTCCATATCCGATTCGCATGCATACGAATGCATTGGCAGCGAGATCGCCTTAAGCGGCCAACCCGATTCCGTCAAATAGTGCTCGGCAGTACATCAGGAAACTTATCTTCAGGCCTGCCAATTCGTTGTTTCATTGCGCCGAAGCGTTTAGTCGTGTCGACAATGAGTTCCGATTGATCAGGCGAATAGAGTATGGCGCAAACAGAAATGCAGCCCGAAAAGGCGGAAACAACTGGCCGGGATACCGGGCGAAAGGTGATCGCGCTGGTCGATGATGACCGCAACATCCTGACCACCGTATCCATCGCACTGCAGGCTGAGGGCTATGCGACGAGGCTGTATTCCGATGGCGAAGCGGCATTGAAGGCTTTGCTTGAGAACCCGCCTGATCTTGCCGTGTTCGATATCAAGATGCCGCGGATGGACGGGATGGAATTGCTGCGGGAATTGCGCAAACATTCCGCGCTTCCGGTCATATTCCTGACCAGCAAGGATGATGAACAAGATGAAGAGGCGGGCTTGGAACAAGGCGCAGACGATTATATCGCCAAGCCTTTCAGCCTGCGCCTTTTGCTAGTCCGGATCAGAGCCATTTTGCGCCGCAGTGCTGCCTTGGCGGACGACGCCGATCCCGAGAAGGTCACTGACAAGGAAGATCCGGTCGGCACGCTGGCGCGTGGCAAACTGGTAATGGATCCGGCTCGCCACCATGTAACTTGGGACGGCAAACCAGTTTCACTGACAGTTACCGAGTTTTTGATCCTGGAAGCACTCGCGGTCCGTCCCGGCGTAATCAAATCGCGCAATCAGCTGATGGATGCAGCCTACACTGAAGATATGTTCGTGGATGACCGAACGGTTGACAGCCATATCAAACGGATGCGGCGCAAATTCCGCAGTGTCGACAGAGAGTTTATCGCGATCGAAACACTTTATGGGGCAGGTTACAGCTTCACAGATGGCTGAACACGGCATCACATCCCGCTTGAATACGCGGCTTGATTCGCCCCTCGATCGGCTGCGGTGGTCGAACCGCCTGTCGCTGACGTCACGCATATTGGCGGTCAATATTCTTCCGCTCGCATTGCTCGGTGGCGGTATTTTCTATCTTGATGGATACCGCAAGCAATTGCTCGACGAGCGTTACAAATTGGCGCGAATCGAAGCCCAGATTACCGCCGAAGCCCTTGCAGGCGCTACCCGTGAACGGCAGGAAGCCCTGCTGATCCAGATCGGTAAGGAGCAGCGGATGCGCCTGCGCATGTTCGATGCGGAGGGCCAGTTATGGGCGGACAGCTTCGCGCTGGATTCGCCCGCCTTCACCTTCGATGATCCGGTGACAGAGCCGTGGGAGGAGGATTTTGCTCGAATGCTGGACCGTGCCGTCGACTCCATTGTCGGCGCAGACCCGATCCCTGATTATGTCGAACCTGCCGAACCCCGCGCCGATTCATGGCCTGAATTGGCGCGGGCCAGCAAAGAGGGCCTAACTCAGATTCAATTGCGCGATGCGCCGGATGGCACCCCGGTAATTAACGCTGCAGCGCCAGTCGGTCTCAAAGGTTCTACGCTTCTTACAACCCGCAATGCAGTTGATATTACCGAATCTGTCCGGAGTGCACGTTCGACACTGGTCAGTGCCGTCTTCCTCGCCTTGATCGTATCGATTGCCCTTTCGCTGTTCATGGCGCGGACAATAGTTCGTCCGCTCCAGTTGTTGGCGAAGGCAGCCATTCGTGTTCGGCTTGGGCGAGACCGGCAAGTGGAAGTGCCCCGATTGCCGGAGCGGCATGACGAGATCGGCCTGCTTGCACGCGCAATTTCGGATATGACCAACGCCTTGCGCCAACGAATAGACGCGGTCGATCATTTCGCTGCAGATGTCGCCCATGAAATCAAAAACCCGCTGGCAAGTCTGCGCAGCGCGATCGAATCGCTGGCCCGGGTAGAAGACCCGAAACTGCGCAGCCAGCTAACTGATATTGCGTCACACGACGTCCGCAGGATTGATCGGCTGGTTACAGAAATTGCCGACGCCAGCCGTATCGATGCCGAACTTTCACGCGCCGTGTTCGAAGAAATGGATCTTGTTAGCCTGACTTCAGCTATAATCGGCTCGCGCGAAAACCGGGCAGAGAACGAAGGCCGCAAGGTTGAACTGAAAACGCCGATGAGCGGCGCGTGGGTTTGGGGAGTGCCCGCACGGTTGGAGCGGGTTATCGAAAACCTGCTCGACAATGCGGTATCATTTTCGCCTGACGATCAGGCTATCACTGTCACAATCAGCCATGAAATGGATATGGTAGCGCTTAGCGTATGCGACTGCGGGCCGGGCATCCCGGAAAATGCGCGGGAAAAAGTCTTTCAGCGTTTCCATTCGCTGCGTCCTGACAAGGAGGCATTTGGTGACCACAGCGGCTTGGGCCTAGCCATCGCGCGGACAATCGCAGAGGCACATGACGGATCATTGATCGCACAAGGAAGAGACGATGGCAGCCCCGGTGCGTGCTTGGTGCTGCGCCTTCCCGAACTCATCCGACACCGATCATGAACTCTCCCACTCTACGGCAGGCCGGCTGTGTTTCGATTGGTGGGCGCGGAATTCTAATCGAAGGCCCTCCCGGTAGCGGCAAAACCAGTCTGGCGCTCATGTTGGTTGATCGAGGCGCCCAATTGGTTGGGGACGATGGCGTCGAGCTCTCGGTACGAGATGGAAGACTATGGGCATCACCGCCACCAAACACAGCCGGAAAAGTGGAAATTCGCAATGTCGGAATTGTTGATCTCTTGAGCATCGAAGCACCTGTCTCACTCCAACTTATCCTTTCGCCGAATGCTCCGCGCTTTGTCGAAAGGGCGGGAAGTACCAGGCTGGGAGAATTACAAATTCCTAGTTTGATTTTTGATACGAGGGGCGCTGCTGCCGCCGTACGTGCAGAATATGCGTTAAGCCTGCACGGCCTGCCGCTTCCGGCGGAGCATCGGACCGCAGGATCGGCCCTTCCCTTAGCCCGGAAATAGGGCCACACCGCCTGATAATGTCGGACGATTCGGACCTAACTTACGACGATACGCTTCAGCATATTCTGCTTGTGACGGGCTTATCTGGTGCGGGAAAGACGACGGCGCTTCGCGTGCTCGAAGACTTGGGATGGGAAGCGATCGACAATTTCCCGATACGCCTGCTGAGCCGCCTGATATTACGCCCAGATCAAATAGGCCCACGGCCACCACTCGCCATTGGCTTCGATTCGCGAACTCGCGGGTTCAACCCCCCGGATGTAATCGCCGAGGTCAAAACGCTCGCCGAACGCAAAGACCTGCAGATCACAACATTGTTTCTGGACTGCAACAGTGGCGAACTTGAACGTCGCTATAACGAGACTCGCCGCCGCCACCCGATGGCGCAGGGTCGACCGGTCCACACCGGCATTCAGGCAGAACGCGAATTGCTAGAACCATTGCGCCGCTGGGCCGACGCTGTGATCGACACCAGCGAATTTGCGTCAAACCAGTTGCAACAAAATATTCGCGAGCGATTCGCGCAGACCGCGCCGCAAGAAATGTCGATCATTATCTCCAGCTTCGGCTTTGCCCGAGGCACACCGCCCTTGGCCGATCTCGTATTCGACATGCGCTTTCTCGACAATCCGCACTGGATTCCGGAGTTGCGCGAACAGACCGGACTGGATGAAGCAGTCGGCAACCATATCCGGAAAGATCAAACGTTTGATACTGCATTTGCCCAGATCCGCGATTTGTTACTCACGTTATTGCCGCGGTATCAGGCACAGGGGAAAAGCTATGTGAACATCGGCTTTGGCTGTACCGGTGGCCGTCATCGCTCTGTATATACAGCAGAGACTATGGCGGAAACCTTGCGCGACGCGGGATTCTCGCCCACGGTTCTTCATCGCAATTTGGGATCGCGCGCGGCTGACCAGATCGAAGGACCGCCAGCATAAGGTTGCACCAGTTTCAATCATGATGAATTCATTCACCCCTTTCTTGCTGCTTCACCACGGAAACGGCCAACTCCCATGATCGGACTGATTTTGGTGACCCACGGCCGTCTGGCCGAAGAATTCGTGCATGCGATGGAACATGTCGTCGGCACCCAGGAAGCGATTGCCACCGTCTGCATTGGTCCGCATGATGACATGGAAAAGCGCCGTCTCGAGATTGCTGCGGCAATCAAAGACGTCGAGCAGGGCCAAGGCGTAGTTATCCTGACCGACCTGTTTGGCGGCACCCCGTCGAACCTCGCGATCTCCTTGCTTGAGGCGGGCCGCGTAGAAGTGATTGCCGGCATAAATTTGCCTATGTTGATCCGATTGGCGGGAACCCGAAAAAGCTGTGCAATTGGTGATGCAGTTACTGCTGCTCGCGATGCTGGACGCACTTATATTACCGTGGCGTCGGAATTTTTAGGCAAAGTAGAGAAAAGCGGGTCCAAGCAAACTGGGGATGCCGCATGAGCGAATTTCGGCGGGAAATGCTGATCGTCAATCAGCGCGGTTTGCATGCGCGGGCCAGCGCGAAATTCGTCAACGCGGTCAGCCTGCTGCCAGAGGGCGTTGCGGTGCGCGTAGCCAAGGATGGCCACGAAGCTGTCGGCGGGTCCATCCTCGGCCTGATGATGCTGGGCGCTGCGAAGGGAGATAAGGTCGAAGTCATTGTCCAAGGGGCCGGCGCCGAGAGTGTGCTGGACCAGCTTTGCACGCTAGTCGGCGACGGGTTTGGCGAGGAATAATGACCAGCCAGTTCCGGCGTGAAATTACCGGCTACTCCAATCCCACAGTCAAATATCTGCGCGGACTGCGCGACAAGAAAAATCGTCGCCGCGAGGGGAAATTTCTGGTCGAGGGGCTCCGCCTGCTAACCGATGCCCGAGAAACCGGCAGGCTGCCCGAAATGCTGGTGATGGCAACGGGCCGCGACCCGCATCCGCTGCTGGACGAACTGGAACGGGCGGTGATGATCGCGGGCGGCGAAGTGATCGAAACCAGCGCCGATATTCTCAGCAAGATAACCGGCAAGGACAATCCGCAGGCGGTGGCAGGAATGTTCGCCGAATTCGACACGTCCTTGGGCGCACTTGACCGTTCTGTGGGTTCGATCTGGATGGTGGCTCAAGCGCTACGCGATCCGGGTAATCTGGGCACGATGTTGCGCACCTGCGATGCGGTTGGCGCAGGCGGACTAATTTTGGTGGATGATTGCGCCGATCCCTTTTCGGTCGAGGCTGTTCGGGCGAGCATGGGCGCGGTGTTCACCCAGCAGATTGCACAATCGGGCTGGGGCGAATTTCTTGTATGGCTGCGCAGCGGCGCAGGCCAGTTGGTCGCCGCATCCTTGCGTGAAGCCGTCCCGTACCGCGGCGCGCCCTATGCTGCGCCCTGCTTCATTCTGGTCGGCAACGAATCGCGCGGACTGCCAGAAGGGTATGAAGACGCCTGCGATCTGCGCGTGACGATGCCGATGCGCGGCCGCGCGGACAGTCTCAACGCTGCCGTGGCCGGCGCAGTCCTAGCTTACGAGGTCTTGGCTTCGCTAGACTGATCATAGAGCGCAGCTTTCTCGTCATTCTCCACATCCGCACTCGTATAGCGCGGCGCACTTTCGACTAGCGGCACTTCTTCGATTTCACGCTTCCCAATCTCGATGCCCTTGTCCGCCAAGCGCTTGCCTGATGACAGTACATTGCGTTCAAAACTACCGACGAATTTGTTGTAATTGCTGACCGCCGTTTCAAGCCCGGATCCAACCCGCTTCAAATGCTGGGAGGCTGTTTCCAGGCGGCTATACAATTCAGCGCCCGCCTTGCCGATTTCCCGTGCTTCGCTGGCGAGTTGGTCCTGCCGCCATACCTGCGCAATCGTGCGTGCAATCGCCACCAGATTGGTTGGTGTCGCCAGAAGGACACCGTTCTGGAATGCAAAATCCCATAGATCGGGATCAGTTTCGAGCGCGGCGGCGACAAAATGCTCGCCCGGTAC
Organism: Pontixanthobacter sp.; assembly: GCA_037968915.1. GTDB lineage: Bacteria > Pseudomonadota > Alphaproteobacteria > Sphingomonadales > Sphingomonadaceae > Allopontixanthobacter. The sequence goes on along the minus strand of JBBKWK010000011.1, from coordinate 1,895 downwards.
GAACATCACCACATAATCCGGAGCTTCGTCGAACTGGCTTTGATAGCTTTTGGCGCCCAATTGCGAGACGTGGTTGCGCATCGATTTCGCATGTGCGCCCAGCGCCCGCTTGCGAACCTCGTCATCGTCCGCCTCGAACGCTTCCTGGTAGGCATTGAGCGAAACTTTCGCGTCGATGATCAGCTTTTTCTGGCCTGGTACGTTGACGATCGCATCAGGCCGCAGCCGACCATCGGCCGTATCAATCGAATGTTCGAGAATGAAATCAGTGTGCTGCGACAGGCCGCATTGCTCGAGCACATTTTGCAAGGCCCGCTCGCCCCAACGGCCACGCGCCTTCGGAGCATTAGTCAGCGAATTACCAAGCCGTTGCGCCTCGCGCCGGACTTCTTCCTGACCTTTTTGCATATTGTCGATCAAACCGGTCAGCTGGCCAAACGCGTCCACCCGCTTGGCCTCAAGCGCGATAACCTGATCTTCGTAATTCTTGAGCTTCAGCCCGACCGGTTCCAGCAAAGCCTTGATCTTCTGCTCGCCCGCTTCCTCCGATTGCTTGAAGCGCTCGTTGGCCCGGCTTAGGAAGGCTTCCTGCGCCTTGCCAAGCACTGCCGCGCCGGTACTCTCGAATTCCTTGAGCAATTTCTCGCGGCTCTCTTCGAGCAAGCGTTTTTGTTCTGCAAAACCGGCAGCCTGCGCTTTTAACGCACTATGCCCCTCACGCTCCCGGTCGAGCTTTTCTGCCAGCTCGTCCGCCCGAGCCGCCCGGTCGCTCATCGTTGCCAGCTCTGGCGCCATGCGCGAGACCTTGTCCGAAAGCTCCTTCGCCTCCGCATCGCGCTCACTATGGCGCGCCCGCCACTCCGCTACAGGGCGCGAGCCGACGAACCAGCCGGCGGCGCCACCAAAGGCAAGGCCGCCAAACAATGCGATAAGAATGTAGAGCATGGGATCCATCCCGCAATGCTAGGCGGAACGGAGAGTGAACACCAGAGGTTTTGGCAGGTTTCCCCCGCCTCAGGCAGCCTTGCGCATCTTGTCCAGCTTCTTCAGCGCCATATTGCGCTTCAGCTTGCTCAAATGGTCGATAAACAAAATGCCTTCGAGGTGATCCATTTCATGCTGGATGCAGGTGGACATCATGCCGTCCAGCTGTTCTTCGTGAACTTTCCCGTCGAGGTCCTGATAGCGGACTAGGCAGGTCGAGGGGCGGTCAACATCTGCGTAAATATCGGGCACTGACAGGCAGCCTTCCTGATAGGTCGCGAGCTCCTCCGCAGGATCGAGAATTTCGGGATTCACGAAAACGCGCGGCTCTCTCAACGTGGGTTGGTGCGTGTGGCTGTGGCCGCCGTGCTCTGTGCACTCTTCGGGCTCGGCATCCGGATCATCGGGTTGCAGATCAATGACCAACAGCCGCAAGGGCACACCCACCTGAATCGCCGCAAGGCCAATGCCTGGCGCATCATACATGGTTTCGAACATGTCCTCAACGAGCGTCTTGAGCTCATCATCGAACTTTTCGACTGGAGTCGACACGGTTTTCAGCCGGGGGTCCGGCACTTCTAGAATTTTACGGATAGCCATATCGCTCAGATAGTGTGGGTGGCGCGCCGCTGCAAGAGTTGGAATGGCTACCCAACCGGCCTGCGCGCCCGAAGCGCCTGTGCCAATGTTCCCTCATCGAGATAATCAAGCTCGCCGCCAACCGGCAGGCCGTGTGCCAATTGGGTGATCCGCACAGGAAATCCCTCCAACCGTTCGGCAAGGTAATGGGCCGTGGTTTGCCCTTCCAGCGTAGCATTCATGGCAAGGACGATTTCATCGATCGCGGCCCCATCCTTTTTGGCAGCCACCCGGTCGAGCAACGATCCGATGTTCAAATCTTCCGGCCGAAC
>JBBKWK010000010.1:0-3044 GCA_037968915.1 Pontixanthobacter sp. | reverse complement strand
TTGGCGCTATCGGGGATGATGATGCCGCCAGCGGTCTTTTCTTCGGCTTCAATCCGACGAACCAGAACGCGGTCGTGCAGGGGGCGAAATGCCATAACTTTGACCTCTTCTTTCAAGATGAGTGAATGTTTAGTTTGGCACTCCCGGTATGAGAGTGCCAACGAGAGCGCATATGTGGATGCACCGGTTGGGAGTCAACGGGTCGAGCGAGAATTTTAAGAATTTTTTTGTTTGGTCCGGGGCCGGTTAGACCAGCCTCAACTTCATCCGCCGCGACCAACGCCAGGTCAGCAGGATGGACGCGACCAGCAATCCTGCCGCCAGACCGATCCACACCCCAACCCCCGGCAGCGGGGTATTGAGACCGAGCAAGAGCGAGACGCTGAAACCTGCCGCCCAATAGCTGATCACCGCGATCACCCTCGGCACGCGCGTATCCTGCAACCCGCGCAAATTACCGGAGGCCCCAGCCTGAACCGCATCGACAATCTGGAAAATTGCGGCGAGCAGCAGATATTGCACCGCAAAGCCGACCATGGCTGCGTTCTTGGGCGCATCGACATCGACATAGATCGACAGGACGGCGTGCGGCGCAAACCACATTATCGAGGCCGTGATAACGCTGAAACCCACTGCAATACCCAGCGCGACCCAGCCCGCGCGGCCAATCGCCTCGGTGTCGCCCGCACCGTAATGATAGCCTACCCGAATGGTCGAAGCCTGTCCGATGCCGAAAGGTATCTGGAATGCGAGGGCGGCCACTTGCAGCGCAATCGTATGGCCTGCCAGTTCCGACGGCCCGATCCGGCCCATCAGGAACGCAGCGCCGCTGAACAATCCGGCCTCGGCGATGATGGTGAACATGATCGGGGTTCCGATCCGGATGATGTCTTGCATCCGGGTCCACTCGGTGCGCCACCAATTGCCGAAAATGCGGTAGCGGCGCAGCCGCCGATCCCATGAAATCGCCACTACATAGGATGCGAGGATAAACAGCGAGGTTACCACGCTAGCCAGTGCCGATCCCTCCAGCCCCAGAGCAGGCGCGCCCAGATTGCCGAACACCAACATCCAGTTCGCCAACACGCTGACGCCAATGGCTGATGCGATGATCATCGTGGCGAAAATCGGCCGGTCCAATGCCGAAACGAAAATCCGCAGTACATTGGCCAAGATCATCGGAATCATTGCCCAGATGATGATCTGCATAAACGATCCGGACATGGCGGCGATTTTGGGGTCCTGACCTGTGAGCAGCATCAGCCGCTCGCCGTTCATACAGGCGACCATACCCAATACGCCTGAGCCGACCGCGATCCATAGACCCATCCGCACGCTGCGCCGCACTTCGCGCACTGCATGGCGGCGGCGGCCCAGTTCGGCGGCGATCAATGGCGCGACCGCTCCGGTTAATCCCGACAGGCCCCACAATACCAAGCCGAACAATGCGATGGCGAGGCTGGAAGCGGCCAGTTCTGCTTCGCCCAATCGCGCCACGAAAATCACATCGACCGCGTGAACGAGCATTTGTAGCAAATTCGCGGCGGCGAGCGGCCAGGCCAACTTGAGCGTAGCGGAAAATTCATCTCGCCACGGCGTGCCGCTTACGGGCTTCGCCGCAAGTGTGTTGGCCGCCTGTTGGCCTTCAGAATTGGTCAAATCAGCCATGAAGTGGGAGTGCCTAGGCGTAGCGCCTCAGGCATTAAAGCCCATTGTTGCCCCTCTGCCGATTGCTGGCGCACATGTGTTGCCCCTTTCACTCGCAGCTCAGGCCCGGTAGTCGGCAATCCAACCAAAGTTCTTGAGGTTTAGATTATGGCACATGAAGGCGCATCAATGCTGCGTGATGGGGTATTGCTGCTCGGTTTTGCGCTTGCCTTCGTGCTGCTGTTTCGGCGTTTCGGGCTGGGTGCAACTCTGGGATATCTGATCGCGGGCGCAGTGGTCGGCCCGCAGGTTCTTGGCCTCGTCGGCGATGCAGAACAGATGATCACCGTGGCCGAACTGGGCATTGTAATGCTGCTGTTTGTAGTCGGGCTGGAGCTTGATCCGGCGCGGTTGTGGCGGATGAAGGCCGCGATATTCGGTTTGGGCACGGCGCAAGTCGTTGCCTGCGGGCTGGCGGTCTCAGCCGTGATTTACTTTGCGGCGAGTTATCCGCTGGCTGCGGCACTGGCGATCGGCCTGCCGCTGGGCCTGTCTTCCACTGCTCAGGTACTGCCGATGCTGCAAAGCTCAGGACGCTTGCGAACCCCGTTTGGCGAGCGCGCCTTTGCGATCCTGCTGTTTCAGGATTTGTCGATCATCCCGCTGATTACCATCGTGGCCGCAATGAGCGCCGATGCAGGCGGGTCTGAGGCTGCAATGCCCGGGTGGCAATTGGCATTGATGACCCTGGGCGCGATTGCCGGATTGATCGCGGCAGGCCGTTTCCTGCTGCGGCCGCTGTTCCGGCTGTTCGGCAATCTCAACGAGCGGGAATTGTTCGTCGTGGCCGGATTGTTCACTGTATTGGCTTCGGCGTGGGTGATGGAATGGCTCGGCCTGTCGACCGCGCTCGGGGCCTTTATCGCCGGGGTAATGTTGGCCGATACCCCGTACCGGCACGAGCTGGAGGCGGATATCGAACCGTTCCGTTCGATCCTGCTGGGAATGTTCTTTTTGGCGGTCGGGATGATGCTGGATCTGGGCGCGATTGCGGAAAATCCTCTGTTCGTGGTGTCGATGGCGGCTGCGCTGATAACGGTGAAAACCCTGATTATTCTCGGTATTGGTTTGGCAATCGGGATGGCATGGCGCAGCGCACTGGCCCTTGGTCTGCTGCTTAGCCAAGGCGGTGAATTTGGTTTCGTGCTGTTTACGCAGGCGCAGGAGGGAGGCCTGATTTCAGGCGAGGCGTCCAGCTTGTTCGGCGCGATCGTGACCCTGTCGATGGCGACCACGCCGTTTCTGATGATGGCCGCCAGCCGGATGCGGCAACCTTCGAGTAAGGGCAGCAAGCGCGAAGGCCCCGATTCACGTGGGCGCAGCGACGGTGCGAGCGC
>JBBKWK010000009.1:0-8206 GCA_037968915.1 Pontixanthobacter sp. | reverse complement strand
CTGATCGCTGTCGCGGGGTTCTCGCTGCTGTTCGGCGGCGTAGTGTTGGCGCGGATGCGTGCCCTTCTGGCGGAAATACAAACCGAAGCACGCTTGCGGCGCAAGGCCCTCGGGGCTGAACCTGTGAGCGCAAGTTGATGCGCGAGGGCTTGGACCAATCCGCGTTTGTGATCGCAGCCTATGCGGTAGGTGTTGTGGCAACACTCGCGCTGGTGGCGTGGAGCTGGTTGGCGATGCGTGCGGCAGAGAAACGACGTGATGAAGTGAGACGTAAATGATCGCCGGATTGAAGGCCAAACATCAGCGATTGATTTTGATCGTGATTGCGCTGGCCGCCCTGATCGGCGCGGCATTGCTGGCGGCTTATGCCCTGCGCAATCAGGCGAGCTATTTCTATGTTCCGGCGCAAATGGCCGCAGAGCCGCCCGCGCCGGGTCAAGCGGTCCGATTGGGCGGCATGGTGCAGGAAGGGTCGCTGAAGACGCTGCCGGACGGCGTCACATCCGCATTCATAGTGGGCGATGGGAAGGCGACCGTACCGGTACGCTTTGCCGGAATATTGCCCGATTTGTTTGTCGAAGGATCGGGTGTTGTTGCGGAGGGGCGGCTGAATAGCGGCGGTACCTTTGTCGCGGACAATTTACTCGCCAAACATGATGAGAATTACGTGCCGCGCGAATTGCAGGAAATGACCGAGCATCAGGCGCGAGAAGTCGTGGCCGAGACCACGGATAATGGCGCATGATTGCTGAACTTGGTCTCGCAGCGTTGTGGTTGGCTGCTGCGCTGGCGGCGCTGCAGTTGGTAGCGGGGTTTTTGGCGCAGCGCGAAGGCGCCGAAGAATTGGCGGCCATAGTTCGGCCAGCCGCGATTGTTCAGGGGGTGCTGGCCGCATTTTCATTCCTGATGCTGCTGGTGCTGTTCGCGCAAACCGATCTGTCGGTGAAGCTGGTTGCGATGAATTCGCATTCGGAAAAGCCGATGATCTTCAAATTGTCCGGCGCGTTCGGCAATCACGAAGGCTCGATGCTGCTGTGGATCACCGTAATGGCGCTCGCTGGCGCGTTGATCGCCGCAGTGGAGCGCCGCCTGCCAGAAAAAACCATGCTGGCGACATTGGCCGCGCAGGCCTTTGTCGGTATCGGGTTTTACGCGTTTCTGCTGCTGAGTTCCAATCCGTTTGAGCGTCTGCCGCAACCCGCGCTGGAAGGAATGGGGCTTAACCCGTTATTGCAGGATATCGGCCTCGTGTTCCATCCGCCCACGCTCTATGTCGGCTATGTCGGACTGTCAGTGGCCTTCAGTTTTGCGGTCGGAGCCTTGCTAACCCGGCAAGTTACACCCGATTTCGCCCGTGCGATGCGGCCGTGGGTGCTAGGCGCCTGGATATTCCTCACGCTGGGTATCACGGCGGGCAGTTACTGGGCCTATTACGAGCTAGGTTGGGGCGGCTGGTGGTTCTGGGATCCGGTTGAAAACGCCAGCCTGATGCCTTGGCTAGCGGCGACCGCGCTGCTCCATTCCGCCAGCGTTTTGGCGTCCCGCGATGCCTTGCGCGCTTGGACTATCATGCTGGGTGTGGTCGCATTTTCGATGTCCATGGTGGGCACGTTTTTGGTGCGTTCGGGCATTTTAACCAGCGTCCATGCCTTTGCAGTCGATCCAGAGCGCGGGACTTTCATTCTTGGATTGCTGGTCGTGTATATCGGCGGTGCGCTTGTGCTATTCGGCCTGCGGGCAGGGACAATTTCGGAAGGCGAGCGGTTTTCCGTGACCAGCCGCGAAGGCGCGCTGGTGTTCAACAATGTGATGCTCTGCTCAATCCTCGGGATTGTATTGCTCGGCACGCTCTATCCGCTGTTGACCGAGGCGTTCGATGTGCGCGTGTCGGTTGGGCCGCCATATTTCAACCCGGTGGGCGCGATCTTTGTAGTGCCGATGTTGCTGGTGATGGCCGTGGGGCCGCTGCTTCGCTGGCGGCGGGATAGCATTACGCGCATAAAGGCGCCGATCGCGATCATCGGCGGCGTTACGCTGGCGGCGTTGGTCCTGGTGTCGCTGCTCAGCTCAATCGGGATATTGCCGCTGCTTGGTCTGGTGCTGGCGGTTGGTCTTGCGATCGGCAGTTTCATGCCGATCCGCGGTCGTAAATTGCGGCTGCTGCCGATTGCCACCTGGGGAATGATGATTGCGCACTTCGGAATTGCTGTTGCCCTGTTCGGGATGGCTAGCGAGAGCGCCTTCTCCGAAGAAACATTGGCGGCAGTTGAAGTTGGCGGCAACGCGGAAGTCGGCCCATGGAATATCGTTTTGACCGAAGTGAGGCCGACTGCAGGGCCGAATTGGACTGCGCTCGAAGGCCGGATGGCTGCGAGTTACAAAGGTGGGACCGCAATCGAACTTGATCCGCAATCGCGCAATTTCTGGGCGCCGCCGCAGGAAACCACTGAAAGCGCACTTGCAACCCGCTGGAACGGTCAGCTTTATGCGGTCATTGGCCGTCAAGCGGGCGAAGGCCGCTGGCAATTGCGCCTGTGGTGGAAGCCGTTCGTGACCTTCATCTGGTACGGCGGGATGCTGGTTGGATTGGGCGGCGTGTTGGCGCTGATCGGCCGCGTAATGGCTGACCTGAAGCGCCGCAGCATCAAGACCCGCGCTGCTGACCGCCGGGCCGAGAGCGTAACATGAAGCGTTGGACACTGTGGGTGCCGCTGGCGCTGTTTTTGCTGTTCTTTGTCGTAGCTGCCTATCAGCTGACCCAGCCAAAGGACGAGTTCATCGCCAGCACAATGATCGGACAGCCCTTGCCGGAATTCGATCTTCGTCCTGCGAGCGCAGATCGCCCCGGCCTGACGACCAATGATTTGCGCGATGGCAAGCCGCGTTTGCTCAATGTCTTCGCCAGCTGGTGCATTCCCTGCATTGCCGAGGCCCCGCAATTGGAAGCGCTGCGGCGGCAGGGCGCGGATATCACTGCGGTCGCAATCCGTGATCGGCCGGAAGATGTTGCGCGCTTCCTGGCCAATTATGGTAATCCTTACAGCAAGATTGGGGCAGATGATTTGTCGGAAGTGCAATTGGCCATCGGTTCTTCTGGAGTCCCCGAAACCTTCGTGATCGATGGACAGGGTATCATCCGCCATCAACATATCGGCGATATCCGGGCGAGCGATGTGCCGATGCTGATGCAGAAACTGGCTGAGGCGCAATGATAGTCGTGCGGAACCTCATGACCCTCGTCGCAGCACTGCTTGCGGCAATTGCGACGCCGGTCGCAGCACAGGATTCGCTCCCGCCAGCGCCCTACGCCTATAATCAATTGCCGGATGCCGCTCAGGAAGCATTAGCGCAGGATTTGATGGAGACGCTGCGCTGTCTCAAATGCCAGAGCCAATCGATTGCCGATAGCGATGCGCCAATGGCCGGCGATATGCGCCATCAGGTCCGCACCCGAATTGCCGCTGGTGAAGATCCTGAAGCCATCCGTGCCTGGCTAGTGGCGCGATACGGCGATTATGTCAGCTATGCTCCGACGGTGAGTGAAACGACATGGCCGTTGTTCGCGGTGCCGCTGCTGCTGATCCTGTTGGGTGGGATTATCCTTTGGCGGCGATTGAGGGCGCGCGCATGATTTGGGTTCCTCTGATTGCCCTGGCGATAGTGGCATTTCTGGTCGCGGCATTTGCCGTAAAGTTGCCGCGCGGCGGTTGGGCCTTGTTCGGGGCGGCCTTGTTGTTCGGGCTGGCGGGATATGCCTTGCAAGGATCACCGGGATTGGCGGGTTCGCCCAAATTGGCTGGACCTGCGAACAATGCGGGCAATCTGGCTCTGGTTGATGCACGGCGCCAGATGTTTGATCCAGATCGCGCGCCCAGCCATTATGTAACTGTTGCCGACGGCTTCGCCCGGCGCGGTCAGTACGAGGATGCGGCTGGGCTATTAAGCGGAGCGGTCTCGCAAAATCCGAACGACGGAGAGGCTTGGCTGGCTTTGGGAAATGCGCTGGTCGAACACGCTGATGGTTCGCTGACACCGGCTGCGCTTTACGCTTATGGCCAAGCACAGGCTGTCTTGCCGGGCCACCCAGGGCCAGCTTATTTTCTGGGTGTTTCATTAATTCGTTCTGGCCGCCCGGCAGATGCGAGGCAATTGTGGGCGGAGACTTTGGAAGGTGCGCCCGTTGACGCACCGTGGCGGACGCAAATGGAAGAACGGTTGTCCCGGTTGGATGAATTGTTGTTACAAGCAGGCAGCCGGTAATGCTGCGTAATGGGCAACCAGCGGCATTTCGTTGCGGGCACGAATTGTTACTGCTAAGCGCCGCCACCGCCCTATGGGCCGCTTGAAAGGCAGTCTTGCTATGCGTTCCGAGAACCAAATTCTGTGAGCGATACTGCCACCCATGAAATTCGTCCGCCGGCCGGGTCGGACGGCGCGCATAGTTCTTCGACGACCAAGCTGGCAGTAGGCGCTATCGGAATTGTGTTTGGCGATATCGGCACCAGCCCGCTTTACGCTTTCCGCGAAACTTTTGTTGGTCCGCATCCTCTGGCGCTCGATAAATTGCATGTTTACGGCGTCGTCAGCCTGATTTTCTGGTCCATGACGCTGGTCGTAGCGATCCAGTATGTGACCATTCTGATGCGCGCGGATAACAAGGGGCAGGGAGGCAGCTTGGCGTTGGTCGCGCTGATATCCAGCAAGATCGGCAAGACTAAATATGGTTGGATGACTGTGCTGTTGGGCGTGTTGGCGACATCGCTATTCTATGGCGACAGTATGATAACGCCGGCGATTTCGGTGCTGTCGGCAGTCGAAGGTCTCACCGTAGTTCAGGAAAGTTTGTCGCCTTTGGTTATCCCCATCGCGCTGGTTCTGCTGGTCGGACTGTTCATGCTGCAAAAGCGCGGAACGGAAAAAGTCGGCGCACTATTTGCGCCGGTGATGATTATCTATTTCATCGTCATCGCGTTTTTGGGCGTTGTCCAAATTTTTCAGCATCCAGAAATCCTGTTCGCGCTCAATCCCTGGTATGCGCTCCAGTTTTTCTTGACTGACGGAACGCTCGCTTTTCTTGCACTTGGCTCGGTAGTACTCGCTGTGACGGGGTCGGAAGCGCTGTATTCCGATATGGGCCATTTCGGACGCGGACCGATGCGCTTGTCATGGTTTGGCTTTGTGATGCCTTGCCTGCTGCTCAATTACTTTGGGCAAGGCGCGATGATTGTAAGTCTGGATGCGGGATCGGCGGCCGAGGCGATCAAGAGCCCGTTCTACTTCCTCGCCCCGGAAATGTGGCGATTGCCGCTGGTGATTCTAGCTACGTTCGCGACCTTTATCGCTAGTCAGGCAGTGATTTCGGGTGCTTTCTCGATCACCCATCAGGCTATGCAATTGGGCTTCATCCCCCGCCTGTCGATCCGTCATACGAGCGAGACCGAAGCTGGACAGATCTACATCCCGAGCATAAATTGGGCGTTGATGATCGCCGTTATCGTGTTGGTGCTCACCTTCCAGAACAGTTCCAATCTCGCTTCAGCTTACGGCATCGCCGTAACCGGTGCGGTGACGATTGACACCCTCCTGATGGCAGTGCTGCTGGTGGGAGTGTGGAAATGGAAATGGTGGTATGCCGCACCGGTAGTGCTGCTTTTCCTGATTGTGGATGGAGCCTATTTTGCGGCCAATTTGATGAAGGTTCCCGATGGTGGTTGGTTCCCGCTGCTGATTGGTGCGATTGCCTTCACTCTGCTCACCACTTGGGCGCGAGGGCGCAAGTTAATGCGCGAGCGGATGACGGAGGTGGCTTTGCCCATCGAAATCTTCGCCAAATCCGCTCATAATAGCGCCACGCGGGTTTCCGGTACGGCGATTTTCATGGCATCCAGCACGGGCGGGGTGCCTTCTGCGCTGCTGCACAATATCAAGCACAACAAGGTGTTGCACGAACGGGTGGTAATCCTGACCGTCCTGATTGCCGAAATTCCCTATGTCGATCCCGATTGCCGGTTCGAAATACACGATCTTGGAGATGGTTTTTTCCGTTCGGTCATCCATTACGGATTTATGGAAGAGACCGATGTGCCAGAGGCGCTCAAGCTAATGGAAAATTGCGGCGGAAAATTCGATATGATGCAGACCAGCTTCTTCTTGTCGCGGCAGACTTTGCTGCCATCGGACAAGCCGGGAATGCCGATCTGGCGCGAACAGATTTTCTCGTGGATGCTGCGAAATGCGGCCACGGCGATGGAGTTTTTCCGCTTGCCCACCAACCGTGTGGTCGAACTGGGTAGCCAGGTCAGGATCTGATTTAACCGACTGGCGGCGGGTTCTTCTCTTCCTCTTCCACACCTTCGATTCCCAATCCATGCTTGAGCAGCATCGGAATTTGGGAAAAGGTGAACAGGAACGTTAGCGGCATGAATACCCAGAATTTGGCCCAGATCCAGGTTTCGAAACTGCCGTTCTCCACATTGTAGAAATGGCGGAGTGCCTCGTTCAAAATGGCCAGAAACAGGAAAAAAACGCCCCAATTGCGGGACAGTTTAAGCCACCCCGCATCGTCGAGCCCTTCAAACGCGGCGGCCAATAGCACTTTAAGCAGTGGCTTTTTCCACCAGATATAGCCTGCAAGCAGGGCCACACCGAACGCAAGATAGATGATTGTTGGCTTGAGTTGAACGAAGGTCGGATCACCGAAAAAGACCGTAAGGCCGCCAAAACCGACAATCAGAGCGGTCGAAAACCATAGCATTGGCGATACCTTGCCCAGCCTCCATTTGGAAAACAGCAGTGCCGCCACCGCAGCGACCATGAAGGCCAAAGTGCCTTTGATGACAGCGGCGATTTCCGCAATCGCTTCGGGTTCTTCGGGCGCGAAATAACGGTATGCGCCAAGGAATACGATCAATGGACCGTAATCGACCAACACGTTGAGCCAGCCGGAACCCTGGTTTCTTTTTCGAGGAGCGGTTTCTTCGGACATCAGGCAATTCCTGCAATAACTTTGGCGACCAGATCGGGATCGAAGGGGCGTAGATCGTCGATTTTCTCGCCCACGCCGATGGCATGGATCGGCAGGCCAAATTGCTCCGCCGCGGCGACCAGCACACCGCCGCGGGCGGTACCATCTAGTTTGGTCATGATAAGTCCTGTCACTCCGGCGACTTCCTTGAAAGTTTCAATCTGCGACAAAGCATTCTGGCCATTGGTTGCATCCAATACCAGTACCACATCGTGCGGCGCCTCGGGATTGATGCGGCCAAGCACGCGGCGAATTTTCTCCAATTCGTCCATCAGTTCGCGTTTGTTTTGCAAACGACCGGCCGTATCGACCACCAGCGCATCTATCCCCTGATCTGTCGCAGCCTTGACTGCGTCGAATACGATGCTCGCCGGATCGCCGCCTTCCGGGCCCCGAATCAGCGGAACGTCAATCCGTTCGGCCCAGGTCGCAAGCTGGCCAATCGCAGCGGCGCGGAATGTGTCGCCCGCAGCCAGCATGACGCCGTAATCATCTTCCTGGAATAGATGCGCCATCTTGGCGATGGTGGTGGTCTTGCCGCTGCCATTCACGCCGATCACCAAAATGACTTGCGGGCGGGGGAAGGCGGTGATCTCAAGCGGCTTGGCAACAGGGCGGAGGATTTCGGCGATTTCCTCTGCCACCGCCTCTTTCAACTCACGTTCGGTAATGTTCAGGCCGAAGCGTTTTTCCGCCAGTTTTGCGCGGATCCGCGCCGCAGCCGCTGGGCCAAGATCGGACACAATCAGCGCATCCTCGACGTCATCCAGCGTGGCATCATCCAGCTTTGCAGTGCCGACCACCCCTGCCAAATTGGTCGACAGCCGCTCCGATGTCTTGCGAAAGCCGCCAAAGACCCGCTCAGCCCAACTTGTGTCACTCATGTAAGCAGGCCCTTTTCATGGCTGGTCGGGGTGATGGATGTGATCGTTCCTGCGGCGATGCCTTCCGGCACCGAAACCCGCGCGAAGTCTGGCGAGTATCCCGTGCCATCCTTTTCGGCGAGGACATCGAGCGCGATGCCTACATGGCCATCCAGCCAATCGCTGCGAATTTGGCTAACTCGCTCGCGCAATTCAGCCGCTCGCTGCTTGATCAGCGGTTTTGTTACCTGCGGCATCCGTGCAGCGGGCGTGTTGGGACGAGGTGAATAGGGGAAGATATGGCCATGAACGATGTTCA
>JBBKWK010000008.1:0-24158 GCA_037968915.1 Pontixanthobacter sp. | reverse complement strand
GGCGCCACCATCGGAGGACCGTTCGAGCTGACGGACACGAACGGCCAGACAGTGCGCTGGGCAGATTTTGGCGGGAAATACCGGATAGTCTATTTCGGCTATACCTATTGCCCGGATGTGTGTCCGACCGATGTCCAGCGTATGTCAACGGGATTGCGCGAATTCGAGCAGTCGGAACCTGATTTGGCTGCCAAGGTCCAGCCGATCTTTATTACCATTGATCCTGAGCGAGATAATCAGGCTGTCGTTGGCGAATTTATTTCCAACTTTCATCCGCGCCTGATTGGCCTGACCGGCACCCCGGAGCAGATCAAATCGGTCGCAGATACCTTCCGCATATTCTATTCCAAGGGTAACACCCCCGAAAGCGGCAATTACCTGATGGAACATTCCAATATCACTTATCTGTTCGGACCAGACGGACAGCCGATTGCAACGCTGCCTACCGATCTTGGCGCCGATGCGGTTGCCGCTGAACTGGCAAAATGGGTCCGATGAAGCGATGACGGATCAAAAGCGCGACAAATTTTGGGAATTGCCGCTGGCGCAATTGACCCGCGCCGAGTGGGAGGCGCTGTGCGATGGCTGCGGGCGCTGCTGCCTACACAAGATCGAAGATCCCGATACCGGTCAGGTCGAGCACACCAACGTGGCCTGCAAATTGCTCGATACGGGGACGGCGCAATGCAGCGACTACCGCAACCGCAACGCGTTCGTGCCCGATTGTCTGCGCCTGACCATGAAAATCGTCGACGATGTGCCGTGGCTGCCCGATAGCTGCGCCTACCGCCTGCGGCATCAAGGCAAGCCCTTGTACGATTGGCATTATCTGTTGTCGGGAGACCGCGACGCGGTGGTTCATGCGGGCGTATCGGTAGCTGGCAGGGTGGTCAGTGAAACCGTTTCCGGTCCGCTCGAACACCATATTGTCGAATGGGAAACGCCGTGATGGTGCCCCGCACGTCTGCCAAGCCATGCTAGACTGGCTCCGGCGTGATCAGCTGGAACCCACCGTTAAGGTGAACGGGGTCACGCTGCCAATTGCGATCAAGCGGCATCCCACTGCCAAGCGGGTTGTGTTGCGGATTGCGCCGGATGGTAGCGAAGCGCGGATCACTTTGCCGCGCTGGGGCCGGACTGCGGACGCAATTGCTTTCGCCAATTCCCGCGCCGATTGGCTTGCCCGTCAACTTGAAGCCCTGCCAAAACTCGCCGCGCCCGCCCCTGGCGGCACGCTTCGCTATTGCGGGCGGGATCTGACGATTGATTGGCAGCCGGGAGCACGGCGCAAACCAGTGCTTGAGGGTGATCAACTGCTTATCGGAGGGCCAGAGGAGAACCTCGCTCCACGCTTGCAGCGCTGGCTGGAGCGGGAGGCATTGCGCCACATGAGCGATGATCTATCCCATTACTGCGCCGCTGCCGGGGTTCCAGCGCCCGCCCTGCGCCTGTCGCGGGCGCAAAGACGCTGGGGCAGTTGCTCGACCAGCGGAACGGTGCGGATCAATTGGCGGCTGGTTCAGGCACCGGACAACGTGCGGCGGTCGGTGGTCGCGCATGAAGTCGCGCATTTACTCCATTTCGATCACGGACCGCAGTTTCATGCGGCGCTGGACCGGATATTCGACGGCGATCTGCAAGCCGCTAATCGCTGGCTGAAGCTTGAAGGACGGGCGCTCTACTCCGTTTTCGGATGAGCGGCTGGGTTCGGATGAGTGGCTGGGTTCGGGTGCGTTACGGGTTTCCCCTTACGTTAAATTAACTTTGATTCTGCATATTCGATCAATGATCAGATTGATCTCCATCCTTGTTGGCGCCGCCCTATTGGCGTTTTTGCCTGCCGAGCCTGTCGCAGCGCAGGGCAAATGTAATTTTTGCGCAACCAATCCTCCGCCCAAAGGTGAAGGCGGCGGACGTAAGGACAATGGCAACAACGGCAACGGCAACGGCAACAGTAACGGTAACGGCAACGGCAATAATGGGAACGGGAACGGGAACGGGAACGGGAACAATGTTGCAATCGCCCTCTCCATCGAAAGTGACATAAATTTTGGCCGGTTGGTAATGATCGGTGATGGAATTGGCCGCGTGTTGGTGGATTTGCAGACCGGAAACAAAACTGTGGTTGGCAATCTTGATGATTTGGGCGGCATGGCCGTGCAGGGGCGCGCGATTATTCGCGGCACGCCAATGCGGGCGATCCGGGTCGATTTTCCTACCACTGTAATCATGCGAGATCCCGCCGGTGGTCAAGCCGAATTGCGCGATTTCGTCAGCACTCTCACCCAGTTGCCAAGATTGGATGCCACCGGAA
Organism: Pontixanthobacter sp.; assembly: GCA_037968915.1. Taxonomy (GTDB): domain Bacteria; phylum Pseudomonadota; class Alphaproteobacteria; order Sphingomonadales; family Sphingomonadaceae; genus Allopontixanthobacter. The sequence goes on along the minus strand of JBBKWK010000008.1, from coordinate 21,844 downwards.
CTCTGGAATTTCGCTTTACCGGCACCCTCTACACCGACCTCGCGGTCGCAATTGGCGGCAATTTGCGCGGCCGTGTACCTGTTCAGGTCAATTACGAATAATTCCATCGGCTAAAACCATTGGCTGAACTTCGCTATCAGGACTGGCGAAATCGCTCCTGATTAGCTATCTTGCATGCATGCGCATCACCAACCGCTTAAACCCAACCCCCGGGGCGCTCGATTTCTGGAACGAGTTCAGAAAGCCTACGCCTTACCGCTGGCCGATCCTTGGCGTCTCCGCGCTGATGACCTTCGGCCTGATGTATCACATCACCAGCGAAAGTGTGCTGGTTCCCCCTCGCCCGCCAGAGGTGACCTATATCGCCAGCTTCGCCGCTGACCGGGATGATGCGGAAATCATCGCCTCCAACATCGAGAACCAAAAGAATCAGGATGCGGTTGCGGCGCTTCTGGAACAGGGCGAAGAACGCAAACGTGAGCTTTATCGCACAATGGGCCGGGCATCTGGCATGGACGTCGACGAAATCGAACGCGAAGCCGCCAAAGAACGCGCATCCCTTGAAGCTGAGGAAAACGCCCGTAAAGCCGAAAGCCGCCGCCGCGCAGGATTGCCGGATGAAGGGACAAGCGAGGCAACTTTGAAGGCGCGTGCCGCTGGTCAGGCGATTGCTCCAGGAGCCGATACGATGGGTACACGGGTTGCAACGCCCGGACAGTGACGCAGACTGGCTCGCGGCGGCAGCACGTCTTGCAAGCCGGGCGCGTCCGCTCAGTAACCCGAACCCGGCCGTAGGTGCGATTGTTGTAAAAAACGGCGCAGTGATCGGGCGCGGCTGGACGCAGGCTGGTGGCCGGCCTCATGCCGAAGCCTTGGCGCTAGCGCAGGCAGGTAACGAGGCGCGCGGTGCAACCTTGTATTCAACGCTCGAACCTTGCGCCCACCAATCCGGCCGTGGTCCAGCATGCAGCGATCTGATTTCAGCAGCTGGGCTTGCGGCCTTGGTCTATTCCGTGGAAGATCCGGACCCGCGCACTGCCGGCGGCGGCGCCAAAAAGATCGCCGAGGCCGGTGTTGCAGTCCGGCAAATCCACTGTTCTTCGTCCCGCGAAAGCCTTTCCGGCTATCTCACCCGCCAGCAATTGGGCCGGCCGCATGTCACCTTGAAACTCGCCATGTCGCTCGATGGTTGCATCGCGCTTTCCAATGGGGACAGCCAGTGGATCACCGGTGCGCCGGCGCGCGCGCATGTCCACTCGCGCCGGGCAATGGCCGATGCGATTTTGGTTGGCGGCGGGACTTGGCGCAGCGACGCGCCACGGCTTGATGTCCGCCTGCCCGGGTTGGAGACCCGCAGCCCTGCCCGCTATGTCCTGACCCGGGGCAAGTCGCCAGATGGCGTGCAAACCATCGCCTCACCGCGGGCAATTTCAGAAATCCCGCATGCACAATATCTCTATGTTGAAGGAGGCGCGCAGACTGCTGCGGCCTTCCTGGCGGCCGATCTGGTGGACACCATCCACCTGTACCGGGCCCCCATCGTGATTGGCGGCGATGCTCCCTCCGTCGCGGATATCGGGCTAACCGACCTTGCGGCGGCCCATGATCGCTGGACACTAATCGACCGGCGGCAGCTTGGCAGGGACCTGTTCGAAGTCTACCAGCGCAGGGCCTAATGAGCGCGGGCCCGTAGAAAGAGATTAAATGTTCACTGGAATTATCACCGCAGTCGGCACGATCCATTCTGTCGAGCAAAAAGGCGATTTGCGCGTTCGGATCGCTTGCCCGTTTGACCCGGCGCATATGGCGATCGGGGCATCGATTGCCTGTTCTGGGGTATGCCTGACTGTGGTCGAGCGAGGCGGAGCCGCAGGAGACGCTTGGTTTGCTGTGGACGTTTCGAGCGAGACCGGCTCCTGCACCGTCCCCGGCATGTGGACCGAAGGCCACAAGCTCAATTTGGAAAGCGCCTTGCGGATGGGCGACGAATTGGGCGGCCATATCGTGACCGGTCATGTTGATGCTGTGGGATCCGTGATTGAAATCACCCCAATCGGCGATTCCTATCGCTGGGTTGTCAGCGCGCCAAAGGCCCTTGCCCCGTTTATCGCGGCCAAGGGCTCAATCACGATGCAGGGTGCCTCTTTGACCGTGAATTCGGTTGAGGACCAAGTTGATGGATCTGTTCACTTCACGCTGAACATCATTCCGCACACTGCAAAGGTTACCACGCTAGGCAGCCTGAAAACTGGCGATCATGTCAATCTGGAAATCGACATGATGGCCCGCTATCTCCAGCGGATGCAGTCGTTGATGGGCTGAGCCCTAGCCGACGAGTGTTTTCAGTGCGCTGACGAAATTGGCAATATTGCCGCTGTGAAGCCCGGCGACATTGATCCGGCCAGACCCGGCCATATACACACCATGATCTTCGCGCAGCGTCACAATCTGGTCCTTTGACAGGGCCAACATGGAAAACAGCCCGTTTTGCCGCGCCAGAGCGGTCAGATTAAGCGGGCCAATCTGGCCGGCCGCGGCCATTTGCGCGCGGACATCGCCAATGCGGCTGCGCATGGTCGTCAGTTCGTCCAGCCACAGTTTGGTCAAGGCAGGATCGTTCAGGATTATCCGAACCGCTGCCGCACCGTGATCCGGCGGCATGGACCAGCTCGACCGTGCCAGCGCGTTAAGGTTGGACATTATCGCGGACAATTGCTCGTGCTTGTCAGCCAGCACGTAAAGCGCGCCGACCCGGTCCCGATACATGCCAAAATTCTTGTCGCAGCTATAGGCGACCAAGGCTTCCGGTACGGCGGAGAGCACTGCCCTTACACCATAGGCATCGTCGTCCATCCCGCTGCCCAGACCTTGATAGGCCAGATCGAGGATCGGCAATGCCGCGCTATCCGCAAAGGCGGCGGCAATCGCATCCCATTGGTCGGTTGAATAATCGATACCCGTGGGGTTGTGGCAACAGCCATGCAGCAGCACCGCTTCTCCGGCAGATGCACCGCGAATGATTGCCAGAACGGCATCCACATCTACGGCGCCATCTGCCGAGGAATGTTCAAATAGCGCAGCGTCCAGCGCGACGTCTGACAGAATTTGGGCATGGTTCGGCCAGCTTGGTGTGCCCATATGAATCTTGGTAACACCTGCCTTCTTGGCGACTGCAACAGCCAGCCGCACTGCGCCGGTTCCGCCGGGCGTCTGCATGCCTTCAATCCGGCCGTGATAGGCTCCGCCATCCTCCAAGTTACCGGGTCCGAAAATATACGGCATCAGCGCATTGACGAAGCCGAGGTCGCCCTCAGGGCCCAGATAGCTCTTGCTGTCCTGCTCTGCCACCAGCCGTGCCTCAGCCGCCTTGATCGCGGCGAATACCGGGGTCGCGCCATCATCCGTCCGGTAGACACCGACCCCGAGATCAATCTTGTCGGTGCGCGGATCGGACGCATACATCTTGATTAGCGCTAGGAGCGCATCGGGCGATTGAGCGGGGAGTTGGTTTAACATCATGCGCTCCCCATGCCGAGGGAGACGCGCTCTCGCAACATAATTTGGTCCGCAACGCTGATAACGAGCAATCTCGTCAATTAAGGCCCGCCGGATTTATTGACCCCTTGGCGGGATACAAGTTTTCGCGACTTAGAAGGGCAGCCAGCGCTGCTTCTCTGAAAATCTCATATAGCCGGCATTAACGCCCAGCCGCAGCCCGGCACCGACCCGAATCGGGATCAGCACCACATCACCGCGGCGAAGATAGCTGGCAGTCATGCCCCCCACCAAATAGGCTTGACCTTCACCGGCAGGATAACGTTTGAACAGTTCGTTGCTGTCATACAGATTATAGACCAGCACAAATGTGTTACTGGCATTGGCCCCTGCATCGAAACCAACCGAGGGACCTGTCCAGTATACCGGACGCTCCCCCTCAACCTTGTGATACAATGTGCCCGAGCCGTAGCGCGCGCCGAGAATAAACGCTCCGCCCGCTTCTCGCCCGACGATATAGCCATTGGGCTCACCTTGTTTTTCCAGCCAGCCTTCGATCATCCGGGCAAGGCCTTCTGCGCCCTTGCCAAAGACACCTTCTGCCGCGCCGATCAGATCGTCCTTGGCATAGGTATTGCCCTGCGCGGCGGCGACTTCAGGATTTGCAGAAGCTTGGGCGGCGGCGACAGAGGGGTCGCCGGAAGTAACCACCGGATTGGCCCAGGCTTCCGCCACAGTTACGCGGCTATCCTGAGTGTCCGGATCCGGCCTATCGATGGGTGCCGCCTGAGACGGTGTGACAGCATATTCATAAACCGAGGGCTCTCCCGGTGATTCCACCAGATCGCCATCAATGGCAGTGTCAGGGTCGAAGGATTCTATCTGCTGCGCGGATAGCGGTGCGGTGCCGAGGGCGGCAAAGCTAAGCAGGGTCAGGCAAGCCCCGCTGACGGCCTTGCGGAATGATTTCGCGAATGGGGCGGCGATTTTCATGTTCCCTCCAAGGGATAAAACGGATTTATGCCGCTACAGTTGAATCCTTTGCCGCTTAAGCAGCAATGAATGGGCGACGAACCGAATCCAATTTACGGTGAACCGAGTCGTAAACGAGCTATGCGGTTCGAATTGCCTGACCAATCGCGATAAAATTGCTCCCGCGGCCCAACCTTGGCTTGCCGCCAACCGAGACCGCCGTTATAGCGCCGCACTTGCTACTGCGATCCGGAGACGTGGGTGAGTGGCTGAAACCAGTTCCCTGCTAAGGAACCGTGGGGGTAACCCCACCGAGGGTTCGAATCCCTCCGTCTCCGCCAGTTCTATATCGGGTTAAATCGAAGTCCTAATTCTCGAGCCCAATCGGTGAATATATTCGCCCATCGGACACGGCGGGTTAGCTGGCTGATCTGACGCCAGACTTTTGAAATATTCGCGGTAGCCACTGGCCTTATTGATTTGAGTCAAAGACTGGTGCGGAGTTCGTCTGCACATCGTCACTCATGTCCAATCGGCTAATTCCTGCGCAAGCGGCATCACGCAAATATTTGTTCGACGCTTTTTTTAGTGGACTCGCGGGCACCGAAGCAGCGCACGAAATAGCGTTCAAGCTGGGCAAGCTATCTCAGACCATCAATATCGAACGCGGTTCCATGGCCCCGCTTGATCCAGACAAGGACGCACTTGTTTATGTCGGGAATGGTGCAACCAAGCTGATCGCCAGCGCATTGAGCGGACGCGAACAGATTGTCGCCTTTCATTTTGCGGGCGATTTGGTGTCGATCCCGGCTGGCGCATGGCATTCTTATGCATTGTGCGCGCTGGCGGATACCGATGCGCTGGCGTTCCCGGCTGACGAATTTCTCGAGATCGTCGGGTCAGAGCCGATATTTCTGTGTGCTTTGCTGCATCAATCGCTCACCGCGCTGCATCGTTGCCGCGACAAGGCGGTCGGGCTTGGCCGCAAGAACGCACAGGAGCGGCTTGCCAGCTTCCTAGTCGGTATGGCCGACCGGATCGGCTCGACGAAGACTGGTGAATGCGTGCTGGATTTGCCGATGTCGCGGCGGGACATCGGTGACAGCCTTGGGCTGACAATCGAGACAATTAGCCGCCAATTCAGCGAATTGCGATTGGCTGGGCTCGTTCAAACCACTGGCCGTTCACGCGTGTTGCTGTGCGATCTACCAGCTCTGGCACAGCGGGCTGGGCATATCTGACGGTGCTTTTTGCATAGGGGCAGGCCTTTTTTTCAAATTTGACATGGATCAATGCAGGGATCGCTCCCTCTGCCTATTGCAGCGGCACGTTCAAGAGGGAATGAAATCTAATGGAAGCTGTACTTGGCCGGGTTGGAATATGGTTTCTGATCCTCTTGCTTGCAATCGGCGCAATCGCCGGGGCTAAGGATGCTGCATTCGCCGCGCATGCCACGATCATCGCGGTAATTGCGTTCGTCCTGATCTGGGTAACCGCCGGTCGCTACGATCCACTGGCCAAGGCACAGAGCATGTTCCACATGCCGACCGATCCATCGCGCTATGATGATGATCCAGTCCGTTGGGGCGTTATCGCCACCATGTTCTGGGGTATCGTGGGTATGTTTGCGGGCGTATTTATCGCACTGCAACTGGCCTTTCCGGCGCTTAATTTCGAGCCCTATCTGAATTTCGGGCGCGTGCGCCCACTTCACACTTCGGCGGTAATTTTCGCCTTTGGCGGCAACGCCCTGATTGCGACGAGTTTCTATGTGGTGCAGCGCACCTGCCGCGCGCGCCTCGCCTTCCCGAGCCTCGCCCGCTTCGTGTTCTGGGGTTACCAGCTATTCATCATTCTGGCCGCCAGCGGCTATCTGCTTGGCGTTACCCAATCGAGAGAATATGCAGAGCCGGAATGGTATGTCGATATCTGGCTGACCATTGTCTGGGTCAGCTACGGCGCGGTCTACATCGGCACCATCATGCGCCGTCACGAACCGCATATCTATGTAGCCAACTGGTTCTATCTGGCCTTCATCATTACCGTGGCGATGCTGCATCTGGTGAACAATCTGGCAGTCCCGGTCAGCTTCCTTGGATCGCACAGCTATAGCGCGTTCGCCGGGGTGCAGGATGCGCTGACGCAGTGGTGGTATGGCCATAATGCGGTCGGATTTTTCCTCACGGCCGGCTTTCTGGCGATGATGTATTACTTCGTCCCCAAGCAGGCCGAGCGGCCGATCTATTCCTACCGCCTGTCGATCATTCACTTCTGGTCACTGATATTTCTGTATATCTGGGCCGGACCGCACCATTTGCATTATACCGCGCTGCCTGACTGGGCGCAGACTCTGGGCATGGTATTTTCAGTCATGCTGTGGATGCCCAGCTGGGGCGGGATGATCAACGGCCTGATGACGCTGAACGGCGCGTGGGACAAGGTCCGCACCGATCCGATCATCCGCATGATGGTGATGGCGCTCGCATTCTACGGAATGAGCACGTTCGAGGGTCCGGTGCTGAGCATCAAGGCCGTAAATAGTCTGTCGCATTATACCGACTGGACCATCGGCCACGTCCATTCCGGCGCGCTGGGCTGGAACGGCCTGATCACCTTCGCCTGCGTTTACTATCTCGTCCCACGCCTATGGAAGCGCGAGCGGATGTATTCGCTGCGAATGATCAACTGGCACTTCTGGCTCGCGACGATCGGGATTGTTTTCTACGCGGCGAGCATGTGGGTTGCCGGCATCACGCAGGGCCTGATGTGGCGCGAATACGGGCCCGACGGCTATTTGGTGAACAGTTTTGTCGATACGGTCGCGGCGCTCCATCCGATGTACATCATGCGCGCATTCGGCGGCGGCCTGTACCTGCTCGGCGGCGCGGTGATGACTTACAATATCTGGATGACGCTGGCGGGCCGTGTGCGGGAGGAAGCGCCAATGACGCAGCCCACCTACGATGCGGAGAAAGACCGTCCGATCACAGCTATCCCCGCACAAGCACCGGCTGAGTAGGAGCAACCACCATGAGCCTTACACAGCAGCACAAGAAGCTTGAACGCAATATAACCTTGCTCGCAGTCGGCAGTTTCATCGCCGTCGCCATCGGCGGCATCGTGGAGATTGCTCCGCTGTTCTGGATCGACAACACGATCGAGAAAGTCGACGGCATGCGGCCTTACACTCCACTCGAACAGGCGGGGCGCGATATTTATGTTCGCGAAGGTTGCTACGCCTGCCACAGCCAGATGATCCGACCGTTTCGCGACGAGGTTGAACGGTACGGCCATTACAGCCTGGCCGCGGAATCAATGTATGATCATCCGTTCCAATGGGGCTCGAAACGCACAGGTCCTGATCTCGCTCGGGTAGGCGGGCGCTATTCAGATGAGTGGCACGTCCAGCATCTCCAGAATCCGCAAAGCGTTGTTCCGGAAAGCGTCATGCCGTCCTATTCATTCCTCGCCGAAACCAAGGTCCAAGTTGCCGATCCATCTGCCACTTTGCGCGCGCTGCAACGAGTTGGTGTGCCTTACACGGAACGCGACATCAATCAGGCCAAGGTTGATCTGGAAGCGCAGGCCAATCCGGAGCGCGATGCCGGTGATTTGGCGGAGCGTTATCCCAAGACGCAGATTCGCGACTTCGACGGCAACCCCGAGAAGGTGACCGAGATGGATGCGCTGGTCGCCTATCTCCAGATGCTGGGAACTCTGGTCGATGTGAACAGCGCGGCTGCGCAAGAAGAACTAGCCGGCGAGAAAGGCCGATGAGCGCTTACGACACATTACGCCATTTCGCCGATAGCTGGGGGCTGCTCGCGATGCTGGTGATATTCCTCACCCTGTGCGCGTGGCCGTTTCGCCCGGGAGCAAGAACCCGCAACCGCGATGCGGCAACGTTGATCTTCAAGGATGAGAACGATGGCGAATAAGCGCCCCACCCTTTCGCAGCCTGACGCTCCGCAAGTCCCTGGAAAGCGGTTTGACGAAGCCACCGGCACACACACCGTCGGTCACGAGTGGGATGGTATCGAGGAACTTGACACGCCGATGCCGCGTTGGTGGCTGTGGAGCTTCTATCTCTCGATCATCTTCGCTGCGGTTTATGTCGTGCTCTATCCGGCTTGGCCGCTGGTGGAAAAAGGCACCGAGGGTGTGCTTGGCTGGACCAGTCGCGGCCAGCTTGCCGAAGAAATCAGCGCCGCGGACCAAGCGCGGACTACCGTAAATGAACAGCTTGCCCGCATTCCGATCGAACGCCTTTCGGAGGATAGCGCGCTGATGCAACAGGCGGTCGCTGGCGGGCGCGCGGCGTTCCTGGTCAATTGCGTGCAATGTCACGGATCGGGTGCAGCCGGGAGCATGGCAAGCTCCAACCTTCAGAAAGGCTACCCCAATCTCAATGACGATGACTGGTTGTGGGGCGGCGATCTGAAGGCAATCGAATACACGTTGACGCATGGCATTCGCCAACAGGGTGATGACATGACCCGGTTCAGCCAGATGCCCCCATTTGACGGGGTGTTCGATACTGCCCAGCTAGAGGGGCTGGTTGACCATGTGCTGTCGCTGAGCGGTAAGGCCAGACCTACTGCCGTCGGCGCGCAGCTTTACGCCAACAATTGCGTCCAATGCCACGGCGTGAGCGGGCAAGGCGACCGCATGCAGGGTGCGCCAAACCTGGCCGACGCCATCTGGCTGTACGGCGGGACACGGGCTGAGGTGAAGCGCCAGATCCTAGCGCCGCGTAATGGCATGATGCCGAAATGGAACGACAGGCTTGATCCTGTGACAATCAAGATGCTGGCCGCCTATGTGCACTCGCTCGGGGGCGGTGAAGACTTCGTGGAGGTCGCTGAAAATCCAGCGATAAAGGTTGATGAACAGCCCTGACCGCTCATGGGACGACCTGTCGAAGGACAGTCCGCCGGAGCACCTCTTCGAGAAGCGCAAACAGGTCCACCCGCAGCGCATCGACGGCAATTTCCGGCGTTTCAAATGGCTGGTGATGTTCGTCACGCTGGCGATCTATTACATCACACCGTGGCTGCGCTGGGACCGCGGACCCTATGCACCCGATCAAGCGGTGCTGGTCGATCTGGCAAATCGCCGGTTTTACATGTTTGGTATCGAAATCTGGCCGCATGAATTTTACTTCGTTGCGGGCCTGCTGATTATGGCAGGCATAGGCCTGTTCCTTGTCACAAGTGCTGTCGGCCGGGCGTGGTGCGGCTATGCCTGTCCGCAGACCGTGTGGACCGATCTGTTCCAACATGTCGATCGTTTCGTCGATGGAGACCGGAACGCCCGGATGCGGTTGGACAAGGCACCGTGGGGCGCGGGCAAGGTTGCGCGGCGCAGTTTCAAGTGGGCAATCTACCTATTCATCTCCTTTTGGACGGGCGGCGCGTGGATCATGTATTTCGCCGATGCGCCGACACTGACGGTGGACTTCTGGACCGGCAATGCTGCGCTAGTCGCCTACATCACCGTTGCGATCCTGACACTGACGACGTTTGTTTTGGGCGGCTTTCTGCGCGAACAAGTGTGCATTTATATGTGCCCATGGCCGCGCATCCAATCCGCCATGCTCGACGAGAAATCGCTGCTGGTGACTTATAAGGATTGGCGCGGAGAGCCGAGAGGGAGCGTCAAAAAAGCGGCCAGGGCCCCCGATACATTCGGCGACTGTATCGACTGCAATCAGTGCGTCGCCGTCTGCCCGACCGGGATCGACATCCGCGAAGGACCGCAGATCGGCTGCATCACCTGCGGTTTGTGTATCGACGCCTGCGACCGCGTGATGAACGAGGTTGGCCGCCCGCGCGGTCTGATCGACTATGCCACACTGGAAGATTGCGATCGCGAGGCAGCGGGGGAGGAACCGCGCCCGGTGTGGAAGACGCTGCTGCGGCCGCGCACGCTCATTTATTCCGGTATTTGGGTCGGTATTGGGCTGGCGCTCCTGTTCGCGCTCGGCACGCGGACGCATACAGAACTCTCGGCGGCGGCCGACCGAAATCCGCCCTTCATGCTGATGAGCGACGGATCAGTCCGAAATGCCTTCACCCTCAAGATCCGTAACATGGAAGGTCGCCCTCGTAACTTTACCATCGCGATCGATGGACTGGAGGGAGCAGTCATGTGGTCGGGTACGGTATCGCGCGACGATGCCGCGCGCATGCTCGAAGTAGCAGTCGATCCCGATCAAACTCAGGCGATCCGCGCCTATGTTGTTGCACCGGCAGGCACTGCTGCCGAAGATTTTGCCTTCACCGTGACGTCCGGTGATGAACAGGCCGAAACCGATCGAAGCGAAGTACGGTTCGTGGTTCCGGGAGAAACCGAATGAATAAACCATTCACTGGACGTCACATGACGATGGTTATGGTCAGCGGCTTCGGCATCGTGATCGCGGTGAACCTGTTCATGGCCACGCTTGCTATGGGCGGTTTCAGCGGGGTGGTCGTCAAGAACAGCTATGTTGCCAGCCAGCATTTTAACGGATGGCTTGGCCGGGCGAAAGAACAGGAGGCACTTGGCTGGGATATTGCAGCCAGCCTCGCGGACGACGGAACAGTTCTGGTGACGATGCAGGAAGTGCCCGAAAGCGCGGTGTTGACGGCAGTCGCGCGGAGACCGCTTGGCGAACCGGAGCGCCGAGAGGTGGCCTTTGTGGGCAGTCCGGCGGCGGACTTCCAATCCGTAGAACCACTACCCGAAGGCCGCTGGCTGCTGCGTATCTCGGTGGTTTCGGGCGAGCATCAGTGGCGCAGCGAAAGCGAGCTGCAATGAATGCGCACGTTCCTCTGCAAGTGTTCGATCCCGGTGATCTGAGCGATCATCGTTTCACTGTACCGGGAATGCGTTGTGCCGGCTGTATCAGCAAGATTGAGCGCGAATTGCCCCAAGTCGCCGGTGTCGCCGAAGCGCGCGTAAACTTCTCTGCCAAACGGGTCGCAGTACGCCATGATGCTTCAATCGATGAGGCTGGCATCGTCCGGGCCCTCGAGCATCTGGGTTTCGAGGCGCAGCCCGCCGCAGCCAATCCGCTGGCGCAAGAAGATTCCGAGACCAAGCGTTTGCTCCGGGCCGTAGCCGTCGCCGGGTTCGGCATGATGAATATCATGCTGCTGTCAGTCAGCGTCTGGTCCGGGGCAGGCGGCGTCACCCGTGACCTGTTCCATTGGCTCTCGGCTCTGATCGCAATTCCTGTAATCGCGTATTCCGGCAGGCCCTTCTTCGCTTCGGCGCTGATGGCGCTGCGTCACGGGCGGACTAATATGGATGTGCCGATTTCCATCGGTATTCTGCTCGCGACCGGTCTCAGTATCTACGAAACCGCAATCGGCGGCCAGCACGCCTATTTCGACGGCGCAGTTATGTTGTTGTTCTTCCTGCTCGCCGGGCGCGCACTTGATGCGGGCATGCGCGACAAAGCGCGATCAGGCATCGCCGCTCTGCTGTCAAAAATGGGGCGTGGGGCCTCCGTAATTGCCGAAGACGGCACGGCCCATTGGGTGAAAGCCGAAGATCTCGCCCCGGGCATGATTATGCTCGTCGCTGCGGGTGAAGCTCTCGCCGCAGATGGGCGGGTGACCGAGGGCACGACCAGCATCGACAATGCGATGCTGACCGGGGAGAGCCTACCGCAACCGGTCAGTCTTGGCATGATGGTTCATGCCGGTGCCTCCAACTTGTCCGACCCGATCCGCGTAGAAGTCACCGCCTCGAGCGACGACACGGCCATCGCCGAAATTGCCCGGTTGATGGACGAGGCGGGCCAGTCCCGCTCTCGCTATGTCCGCATCGCCGACCGCGCAGCGCGGTTTTATGCGCCCGCCGTCCACTCCCTGGCCCTACTGGCATTTGCCGGCTGGATGATTGCCGGAGCCGGATGGCACCAGTCTCTGACGATCGCCATTGCCGTGCTGATTATCACCTGCCCCTGCGCATTGGGGCTTGCTGTCCCTGCCGCGCAGGTGGTCGCCGCGAACGCCCTGTTAAAGCGCGGCTTGCTGATCAAGGACGGTAGCGCATTGGAACGGCTGGCCGAAGCTGACATGGCGTTATTCGACAAGACCGGCACGCTGACACTTGGGCAGCCGCGCCCGGTCGATCTGAGCGGATTGAGCGCCGATAGCCAAGGCGTTGCGTTGGCGCTGGCGCAAGCGAGCCGTCATCCATTGAGCAAGGGGCTCGCGGCCGCATTGCAGCTGGAAGGCGTGAAACCGGTGCAGGTCGACGGGATCGAAGAAGTCGCCGGACTTGGTGTTTCGGGCAATTGGCAGGGCATGAATGTTGCCCTGCGCCGCCCACTGGGTGGCAGTGATGCTCCGGCGAGTGAACTGATGATCGGCGAACAATGTGTCAGGCTGGATTTCACTGACGTGCTTCGTCCGGATGCAGGCAAGACATTGGCGGATCTGTGGCGCCTTGGATTGCCTTCGCAAATCATCTCCGGCGACCGGCAAAAGGTCGTGGATGCCATCGGCAGCGAGTTGCAGATCGAAGCAATCGGAGCAATGACGCCTCAGGAAAAACTGGCAAAACTTGAAGCGCTCAAAGCCGAAGGGCATCGCCCGCTAATGGTCGGAGACGGCCTGAATGACGGACCTGCTCTCGCCGCAGCACATGTGTCGATTGCCCCAGGGACCGCAAGCGATGTCAGCCAGCAGGCAGCCGATGCCGTTTTCGTGGGTGAAAGCCTGCTGCCGGTTGCCCGCTCCATCACGGTCGCACGTGCGACCATGCGGGTCGTTCGCCAGAATTTTGGCTTCGCCATCGGTTATAATGTTTTTGCCGTTCCGCTTGCACTGGCAGGCCTCGTCACGCCACTGGTCGCTGCGATTGCGATGTCGGGCAGTTCGCTGATCGTGGTCGCCAATTCGCTGCGCCTGTTCAGGTCGGCAAAATGACTGGTCTAGTGTTCCTTATACCAATTGCGATGGGTATGGGAGCTCTGGGCTTGCTGGCATTCTTCTGGGCCATGCGTAGCGGCCAATATGAAGACATGGACGGAGCGGCAAACCGCATATTGATCGATGAAGACGACGACGATTAAACGAGCGTAACAAATTGATGAGACAGCCCGATTAGCAACAAAAATGTGCCGAACAATTGACGTTCCGTCACCCAATTCTCAACAGCCCTGCCGCATTTGGTATCTTGGTTAAACGATGGCTGCTGCCACCGGACATAGGCAACCGCGACCAGTTCGACCGCACTGATAGCGTGGGAGCAATCGAACGCTGGACCCCGCCCGACCCTTTCGACGGCATAAACCTTCACCACCTGTATGACGTCCAGCAAATCATTGCAGCGGGCGAATACGGGGCCAACGTGCAGGCCAATGACTGGGCTGGGCAGGCGGTTGCAGATGTAATCGGTGCCGACCTGGACGACCCAGCCGACAAGTCCCGCGTCAAGTCTCTGCTTCGCCAGAGGACTGACAATAAGGCATTCAAGATTGAGGCCCGCATAGTGGCCGGACGCTCTCGCAAGAAGCCCTATCTGGTGGTTGCCGATGCTGTCGATCCAAGCCTTCTAACCACTTCCCAAGGTGGAGTGCCGCAAGGTGGCTAAGTGGCTTCGCGACCATCCAGAAACACTACGCCACCACCACCCCTTTATAGGGGGTGGAGGAGGAGGTGGTGGTTACCAGTCCAAATTTCTCAAGGTGGTGCGGCGGAGGGGGGGGTACGCGACGGCCCAGGCCGTCCGCCTCGATAGGAAAATATCTGATGCCGACTAACAGACAGCGCAGATCACGCGCCCGTGACGAGATCGAAAGCCTGAAGATTGAGGACCTGTTTTATGGTCCTGGCACCTGCCTGCTGAATGGCTGCGGTTATCTCGCAACGCATGGTGATGGCTTTTGGCGGGACAAGTCGCCCGAAGTGCAGGAGCAAGCCTTGGCGGCAATGCGGGCCGATTGGAAGATAGCCCGCCGGGTCGTGATGGACTTGTACCGGTTTTGCGCCGGTCACTTGAGAGTTTAACACTCGCACAAGGAGACCGACGAGATGATCAAGCATACAGAAGAGTTCAAGCAAGAAGCGGTGCGCATTGCGCTAACCAGCGGGCTATCTCGATGTCGGCGAGCGCCGGGTCGGCCGACTGATGCGGATCAATGGGATTGCACCGGTTCGCACGCGCAGGCACAAGGTCACGACCGACAGCAACCACCGTCTGGGCGTTGCGGCGAACTGACTAGACGGAGATTTTGTTGCTGCGGCACCCAACCAAAAATGGGCTGGAGATATCACCTATGTCTGGACGCAGGAGGGTTGGCTCTATCTCGCCGTCATTCTGGATCTTCATAGCCGCCGCGTTGTGGGCTGGGCGGTCAGCGACAGAATGAAAAAGGATCTAGCGATCCGGGCGTTGGACATGGCTGTACGCCTCCACAAGGCTCCTAACAGCATAAGCGGTGCAGCAGTTTGCACAAAAGGTCCATTGGTAGTGCAACTGGACAAAAATATGGTGCGCCCGGCTGGACTCGAACCAGCTACCTCAAGATTAGAAGTCTCGCGCTCTATCCAGATGAGCTACGGGCGCGCGCGGGGCCGCCATAGCGTGCTTTTCCAATTGGGCAAATCAGGATACGCACCGCGGCCATGATCCAGCACGATTCCCGCCCGCAATTCCGCTATTTCGATTTCGTGCTGGCGGCCTTCGTTACCATCTTGCTGCTGTCCAATGTAATCGGCGCGGGCAAGGTCGCGCAGCTTGACCTGCCGGGTATCGGCATGTGGCCGTTTGGAGCTGGCGTGCTGTTCTTTCCGATCAGCTACGTAATAGGCGACGTACTGACCGAAGTTTACGGCTATGCCTATGCCCGCCGGTGCATTTGGGCGGGTTTTGCCGCGCTGATATTCATGGCTTTCATGGCATGGGTGGTGGTGGCGCTGCCGCCCGCCGCGGATTGGAGCAATCAGGCCGCTTACGAGGCTGTGTTCGGGCAGGTGCCGCGGATCGTTATGGCATCCATCATCGCCTTCTGGGCGGGCGAATTCGTCAATTCCTATGTGCTGGCCAAGATGAAAATCTGGACCAATGGCAAGATGCTGTGGACCCGCACGATCGGATCGACCGTGTTTGGCCAAGGCGTGGACAGCGCCCTGTTCTACCCCATCGCGTTCCTCGGCGTCGCGGGCTGGACCAACGACTTGGTTGTGCAAGTGATCTTCACCCAATGGGCGATAAAAGTTGTGTGGGAGGCTGCGCTGACGCCGGTCACCTATGCGGTGGTCGGCTGGCTGAAACACCGCGAAGGGGTAGAGATTTTCGATACCGAAACCAACTTCTCGCCCTTTGCCAAAACGGACAAGTAGGTTCACTGAAAACTGAAGTCAGACCGCTGAAAAATCATCGATCGGCAAGTCAATTATGCGTTCAATGGTGGTGTCCGGCGCGATAGTTACTTGCGATTCGAGGCCCAGCCGATCGGCCAGCAGCTTCAGATCCTTCTCGTTTTGAATGCCGAACAAATCTGCATGATCCTGCTCAAGAGAGAGCACCAGACGCTCATCCTCGATTGCCAGACTGGTCGCATGGAATGTGCGGCGCGACAGCGCGCCAAGCCGGCGGCACAGGCGGATCGCGAGCCCCCATGCTATCGCAACTTCCAGTTGTTCTGGCGGTGCCAGATTAGTTATACGGTTAGGCAGGTCGCATTTGTTGCCATTGGCAGATACCGCTGCGGCCAACATCGCGCGCTCCTGCGAATCCAGCGCTATCCAGCGCTTGTGCAGCGCCCAGTCAATCGCTTGCCCAGTACGGAGGTTGGGTTCGGTCTGCATGGATGCGAGCGACAGCATGGTCGCAGCTAGGCGCAGTCGCTCGGAGCCTTGCCAACCCGGCGGCAGGGCGTCCACCGTCCACCCCGCAACCCGCGCTGCCAGCGTTGCCGGACAGCCGCGCTGGGCCGCGAACACCGCGACACCCGCCAGCAACGGGTCTTGACTTTTTGCATATGGTGCCAGCCGATCGAACAGTAGCCCTTCTCGCAGTCCCCAAGATGAGAAGATGATTTTGGACGGCTCAAGCTTTTTCAGAAGCGACATCAGCAGTGCGCCGGCATCGGGCATTGTGGCAGACCGCTGGCTGGAAATGCGGGGTATTTGACGCAGGCTTGCAGGATCACTTTCCGCTATCTCTGATGCCAGCCTGAGCGCATCTTCGAGCGATATTTCAAGCCCGTGCGGATCGGTCAGCGGATGCGATTGCGCGTCCATGGCAAACACCGCCATCGCGCGCCAAGTGCCGCCGACAAGATACAGCTTGCCGTCGATTGCACGGTCCCAATTGGCCGCTTTAAGCGCCTGTCCAGCGGCTTTTCTCAGGTCGGACGGTTTGTCTCCGCGTAACTCCGGCAAGCGCAGCGTGCCGAGCGGCAAGGTGGTCCCATCGCCGCATTCGCCGCCCGCAATATGTACCAGTTCCAAACTGCCACCGCCAAGATCGGCAGCCACGCCCGATGCGCCGGGAAATGCGCCGATCACGCCCATTGCGCTGATGCGGGCTTCTTCCTCACCCGATAACAGCCGCGGATCAAGGCCGAGGCCGCGAACCTGCTCGAGAAATTCCTGGCCATTCTTTGCTTCGCGGACTGCGGCAGTCGCCACCACTTCCACGTCTGTAATGCCCAGATCATCGAGGATTAGCGCATACCGGCTGAGGCCCCGCATCGCCAATTTGATTGCCGCATCGGCCAGCCGTCCGGTCTCGCCAATATCGCGGCCCAGCTTGGCAACAACTTTCTCGTTCAGCAGGGTGATCGGCGCGCGGGGCGATCCTCCATAAAGGACCAGCCGCACGGTATTGGACCCGATATCGATGATCGCCTGCTGCGCGGTATGGCCCGAAAATTTACCTTCCCGGTCTGTTTTTGTGCCCCTCAGCGGCATCAGACTGCGCCTTTACGCAGGGCCAAATTTGGTACTCCGCCCAGTTCCAACGCATCACCGCGGCCCGAAAGTGACGGGTTGGTCATGAAATAGCGGTGACAGTTGAAAGGTTTCTCGCCCGGTTCCATGCGCGTGTAGCTCCCGTCTGGTTCCAGTTCCCAGCTCTGTTCGGTATCTAGCAAATTCGCCAGCAAAACCTGCTGTAATACCTGATCATGCACCGTCCGGTTGCGGATCGGCACCAGGTTTTCAACTCGTCGGTTGAGATTGCGGGACATGGCGTCTGCGCTGGAAATGAACACTTTTGCCCGCTCCCCCGGCATCTTGAACCCGCTGGCGAAGGCCCAAATGCGGCTGTGCTCCAGAAACCGGCCGATAATCGATTTAACGCGAATATTTTCCGACAATCCGGCAATCCCAGCACGCAGGCAGCAGATCCCCCGAATGACCAGCTGGATTTCAACGCCTGCCTGACTGGCGGCATAGAGCCGGTCGATCACACCCTTGTCAGTCAACGAATTGAGCTTGGCCCAGATCGCGGCGGGACGTCCCTTGCCCGCATTCTCGATCTCCTTGTCGATATGCGCATACAGCGTTTCGCGCAGATCTATGGGTGAAATGGCGAGCGCCTCGGTCTTGTGCGGTTCGACATAGCCGGTGACGAAGTTGAACAATTTCGCCGCGTCGCGGGTCAGCTTTGGATCAGCGGTGAAAAAGCTGAGATCGGTGTAAATCTTCGCGGTGACAGGGTGATAATTGCCGGTCCCGAAGTGGCAATATGTCCGGAAACCACCTTCCTCACGCCGTACTACCAGAGAAACTTTGGCATGGGTCTTCCAATCGACGAATCCGTAGATGACCTGCACCCCGGCGCGTTCAAGTTGGCTGGCCCACAGGAGGTTCTGTTCCTCATCAAACCGGGCCTTCAGTTCCACCACTGCTGTCACGGATTTGCCGTGTTCTGCTGCTGCGATCAGGGCGGCGATGATAGTGGATTGGTTTCCTGCACGGTAAAGCGTCTGCTTGATCGCCACCACATCGGGATCGGCGGCGGCCTGCCGGACAAAGTCGACCACCACTTCAAAGCTTTCGTAGGGGTGATGAATGATGATGTCTTTTTCCCGGATCGCAGCGAAGCAATCTCCATCATGCTCGAGTATCCGTTCGGGATAGCGCGGGCTGTAATGGGCAAATTTCAGATCCGGTCGATCCTCGTCGACAATATTACTGAGCCCGGCAACGCCCATCATCCCGTCGGTTTTGACGATCGAAGCATCGTGAACGCCCAATTGTTCTCGTAATAATTGTTCGGCTACCGGCTCAAAATCTGCCTCCAGCTCCAGCTGGATCACCTGCCCGCGCCGTCGCCGCTGGATTGCAGTACGGAACGTACGCACCAGGTCCTCCGCTTCTTCCTCAATTTCAATATCGCTGTCGCGCAATACGCGAAACGCGCCATCGCCGATGATCGAAAATCCGGGAAACAAATGGTCGGCAAAGCGGCAAATCAGCCGCTCCATCGAAATATAGACTGCCTCGTCGCCGGGCACTCGCACGAAACGCGGTACACCGGATGGGATCAAGATCATCTCGACCATTTGTTCGCCGTCGCTCTCGCGCGTGAGGGTGAACAGCAAGCCCATTCCCTGGTTGGCCACAAATGGAAAAGGGTGTGCGGGATCGAGCGCCTGAAGGGTTAGCACTGGGGCGATTTCGTCCAGAAAGTAGTCCCTCAACCAACTATAGGCGCGGCTGTTCACCCGGCGTTCGTCAGCCACATAAATACCCGCGTCGGCGAGGCCTGACTGCAATCTGCGCCAGCTGTCCTGTTGCACCCGATTAAGATTTTCGACCCGCTCGCGGATGGCGGTCAATTGCTGGGTCGGTGTACGCCCGTCGATTGATCGACGTTCAATCCCGCGCTGCGCCTGTCCCACCAATCCTGCGACGCGGATCATCATGAATTCATCAAGATTGCTGCCCGAGATCGACAGGAACCTCAGCCGTTCAAGCAGCGGATAATTGGCATTGCGTGCTTCCGCCAACACCCGTTCGTTGAACGCGAGCCAACTCAGCTCACGGTTCACATATGTGTCCGAGGCATCTTCGGCGGGGCCGGCTAGATCATCATGGTGGGCTGGAATGGGAACGTTGCTCATAGTTTGTGCCCGCACGGCATGGGGGCCGCTCTGAGATGGAGTCTCGGGTCCAGAATTGGGACGCTGCATAACGGGTGTAAATCACGCCTTGCCCCCCGACACAACCGTGTCGGGCTTGGCAGCGTGTATTGGCCCTTAAACCAGATCCCTGCTTTCCGAGATTTGGGTGATGCCTCGCTTGCCATTCCCGTCGCGGCCTAACTGCACGAACACGTCAATGACCGAGGCTGCATAGGCGATGGTGTCCGTGCGGGTCAGGCCGATGCCTGTTTGCATTACCATCAACGCCAGTTGTTCCAATGCGCCCGTCAGACTGTTGGCGTGGATAGTCGAGAAACTGCCAGGGTGGCCGGTGTTGATCGCCCGCAGGAAGCTGACGCTTTCCGCGCCGCGTAATTCGCCCAGAACAATCCGGTCGGGGCGCAGGCGGAGCGCAGCTTGCAACAATTCGTTGGCGGTGACTTTCGCTTCGCCCAATTCGCCCTTGACTGCGACCAACCCCACCCCGTTTTCACCTGGCAGTTTTAGCTCCGGCGTATCTTCCACCAGGACAACGCGTTCATGCCGCGGGATCTCGCCCAACATCGCGTTGAGAAAGGTCGTCTTGCCGGTGGACGTTCCGCCGGAAATCAGGATCGTTCGGCGCTGCTGGATCGCAGCGCGCAGAAAAGCAATCGGCTGCAATTGAGGATCGGGCATGGTGGGCGCTTCCAGTGTGGACAGCGGCCCCGAATTATACGCATCGAGCGGCAAGTCCAAACGCCGGTGCCGCCGGATCGCCATGACCCAATGCTTACGCGCTGCTGGCGGACCGCAGAACTGGACACGCGCACCCGTTTGTCCGTTGTGGGCTGGAAGGGTAGCCCCCAAAAGCGGATGTTCGCGGTTGATGCCCTGATGGCTGACACGCGCAACCTGTTCGGCCAGTCGCTGGATCAGCCGATCGTCAATCTCCGGTACATCCAGCCGCTGCATGCCGGGTGACGCAGCATCTTCGATCCACACTTCGCCCGGCCTGTTGACCATGATTTCGGTCACCGTATCGCGGTCCAGCCATTGGCGGAACGGCGCGAGATAGGCGTCGAGATAGACGCTGCGATCAGCCAGCGCGGCTTGGCGTTCCTGATCATTTTGCAGAGGATGGATATCGGCGCTCATTTTTGGATCAGCTGCCCGAAACCTGCGAGAAATCGAGATCGCGTGCGGTAAAAACCCGAATGGGCTCGCCTTGCCGGACACGCACGGTCGGGCTGATCTTGCCATCCTGCTCCAGCGCGGTCGAAGCGGCACTTTGCCCGCCGCCGAGGATCACTGAAGTGCCGCCCGATGCAACCGCCGACAGTCCGCCGATAACAGACAGCAGCATTGCTGAACCAAAACGTTTGAAGAAATGGCTGTTGACATCGCCCGCCAGACCGGTCGTGCCGTCAAACCCGATTGCGGGCGATGCGAGGTTGACCGAGGCTCCGTCGGGCCGGATCAACCGGGTCCAGATGACATAGGCGCGCTTTTGCCCGCCCTGAAGGCCCGATTGATACTGCCCGATAAGGCGCGAACTGCGCGGCACCAGCACGTTACGGCCATCAAAACTGCGGACGTCCTGACTTACAACTGCGCGGACATAGCCCGGCACATCGGTTTCAATCGCGGTTTCCAGGATAGCCGGGATCAAGGTGCCCTGCGTCACCGTGGTTTTTGGATTACTCATTGCGACAGCCTGCGCTGGCGCGCCGCCTACACCGCCGATCCTGCTCGCGAAATCATTGCCCGCACCACCGCCCGGTGCACCCGCTGCGGTCGTTGGCGCGGGCCCGGTGAGCAGTGGCACTGGCGCGCCGCTGGCATCGAACACAACCGTCGGACTGGCATAGGGATTCCTTACGATGCCTGGATTGGCCATGGGTTGATTGGCATAGATCGGCGCAGGCGCGGGATCCGGCTGCGGTACGTATTGTTGCGGGGCAATTTCCACGGCCGGTGGGATCGGCTGCGGCGCCGCTACCGGTTGTGCCACTTGCGGGTTGCCAACACCCTTCGGCTCTTCAAGCCGGGCGGAGTTCATGCTCCACAACGTGACTGCGCCGATCAGGCCAACAATAGCGCCCCCGGCGGCCAGACCGAGCCCATCGGACTTGTTCTTGCGCTGGGTTACGGCGGGGAAGGAGTTGCGGCTTGCCAGATCGATGATTTCTGCCGATTCCTGATCGCGCGGATCCACGTCATTGGCGGCGTCATCCTTGGCGCTGCGGGCCAGATTGTTGGAAGCAAGGCGCATGATTACGATCCTTTGGCTTGGGCGAA
>JBBKWK010000007.1:0-12958 GCA_037968915.1 Pontixanthobacter sp. | reverse complement strand
GACATAATGGCCGGTCGCCAGACAATCCGCGCCCAATTCCCGCGCCATCCGCAGCAGATCGGTGAACTTCGGCCCCATGTTACAGCGGATGCAGGGCACTGGAGTGCGGCCTTGTAGATAATCGTCGGCAAACGTTTCGACCACGTCTTCGCGAAAGGCGCTTTCGTGATCGAATACGTAATGCGCGATACCCAGTCGGTCTGACACTGCCCGGGCGTCGCTGATATCGTCCCCCGCACAGCATGCGCCCTTGCGCCCGGTCGCGGCTCCGTAATCATACAGCTGCAGGGTAATGCCAATTACCTCTGCTCCCGTGGCGGCAGCCAGTGCCGCGACAACGGACGAATCAACTCCGCCGGACATCGCAACCACAATGCGGCATTCGCTCGCCGCACGAGGCAAATCGAACAAGCTCGCAGGGTTCAATGCGGAATCAAATAGGGTGGCGCTATCCATAGATTGGCCCCTTACACATCTGAGCGCGCCCATGCCAGCGGTGTAAATCTCGGCCACGCAGCGGTCAAATGATCGTGTGACAGCGTTAGCTATTCCTAACCGCAAGTAAACTCCGGCTTTACCTGTTCTTGACCAACGCGCTGCTAAGGGACGTGTCATGAACGAAACGCCTATCAGTCAATTTGCCCACAGCGAGGCCAATCGCGAGTGGGAGGAAGGCTCGCAATTGCGGCCTTTCGAATGGTCGGAACTGACCGCGCGACTCGCAGCCATGCGGGATCTGCGGCAGAGTCTTGCAGGCGTAACGACGTCCTTCGGCGTGAAGTCTGGGCCCTTGGCCGGATTACATTCTTGCAGTGCATTTACCGATTTCGCGGAAGTCCGCGAGGAACTCGCACATGACACACCCACGGCTAGCGGTTCGGTCCAAGTTAACAAAATAGCCAGCCACGTTAACCCCAAAGCTTTAGCAGATGGAAAAGGCCCGGCGGTTAATAGTTCAGTTGAACCGAATTGCGTAACCCCCGGCGACCGAGAGTTGATATGATTGAAAACCAGAAAATCCGCGCTGCGCAAGTCATTGGTCCTTTGGGGGAACCACTGACGATCAAAAACCTGCCGCCGCCAAGCACCAAGCGCTGGGTCGTCCGCCGCAAAGCCGAAGTGGTTGCTGCCGTGAATGGCGGTCTGCTGACAATCGACGAAGTGCTGGAGCGTTACGGGCTGACTCTGGAAGAATTTGCGTCTTGGCAGCGCGCTGTCGATCGGTCGGGAATGCAGGGCCTGCGGGTAACCCGCATCCAGCATTACCGGGATCTATATGAGCGCCAACTCAAATATTAAGAACCCCGGTTTGGAAGAAATTTCCGCTAGCGCCGCTGCGGCTCGTTGATAACCTAACCCATGCAATTTGGCATTTCTGGCCTGTCTATCCTATGGTCCTATCTATCCGGCGATCAATGACCGGGAACCGATCTGGTCTACGCAGCGTTTAAGCTGGGAGACCGAATTGATAACGTAGAAGGAAAACAGGATATGGGTTGGATTATCGCATTGATAGTGGGCGGCGTTGCCGGTTGGTTGGCCAGCATGGTCATGAACCGGGATGCCTCGATGGGCATTTTTTGGAACATTGTGGTTGGTTGCATCGGCTCGGTTGTCGGTAACCTGATTGCCCAGCCACTCGGCTTCGGCGGCAGTGTTCAGGAATTCTCTCTTACCGGACTCATTATTGCGATTGTTGGCGCCGTGGTGCTGCTCGCGATTGTGAACCTCGTTCAACGGGGCCGAGTTCGCTAAACTTATCTAGCGATCTTACAGATCAGAAGAGCGGGGTGGCCATGGTCACTCCGCTTTTTTTGTTTTTGATCCTGAGGTTTTGGCCGGTGCCCAGTGTCGCCGCCAGGGGCCGATCTTTGGTCGAATAGACATGTCGCCTGTCGAGCGTATTATTGCTCCCCGCAAAGCAGCGGGCTATGGGCCAAGCGTAAACACCGCTTGCTTGCATCCGGTGATGTATATCTGTAACACACCAATGGGGTGACGCTTGACGTCAGGCTACCTGTTGACCGAGGCAACCTTGCAATGAATTACGAAACGAGCATGACAGCGGATCAGGGCAAGGGAATGGCCGCTGACCTGTCAGGGGATAATGGCAACGGTTCCGGCCGATCGGGCAAGCGCGGGCTGATCATTGCAGCTATCCTTCTCGGTCTGGTGCTGCTGGCGACCATCGCATTCTATATGCTGAAAGACGGGGATGCCGCAGCGGGCGCCGCTGATAGCGAAGAGCAGGCGCCGCTTATCACTGTCGTTTCCCCCGGGCGGGGCACGATCGAAGGCGAAATCGCCACCACAGGGACGCTGGCCGCGCGGCGCGCCATGCCCGTGGGCGTAGCGGGCGAGGGCGGCCGGGTGGTTTCCGTGCCGGTTGATGCCGGCCAGTGGGTCAATGCCGGTCAGGTCTTGGCGGTGATCGACCGTTCAGTACAAAATCAGCAAACCGCAAGCGCAGATGCGCAAGTTCAGGTCGCCAGAGCTGATGCCGGTCTGGCGCAGGCCAATCTCGACCGGGCGCTGAAATTGGTAGATCGCGGTTTCATCAGCAAAGCTGATGTCGATCGGTTAACCTCCACGCGCAATGCAGCAGCGGCCCGGGTCAAGGTGGCCATCGCCCAAGGCGGAGAGCTGCGCGCTCGCACAGCCAGATTGAACATTGTCGCCCCTTCCGCTGGTTTGGTGCTGGAGCGTAATGTGGAGCCAGGCCAAGTCGTTGGTGGCGGTTCTGGCACCCTGTTCCTGATTGCCAAGGGCGGAGAAATGGAATTGCTCGCCAATGTTGGCGAAGTTGATTTGGGCCGCTTGTCAGTGGGCACGCAGGCACAAATCACGCCGGTCGGTACCGAGAAGGTTTTCACCGGCCAAGTATGGCAGATTGCCCCGGTGATCGACCAGACGAATCGTCAGGGAACAGCGCGGATCGCCTTGGCATATTCGCCCGAATTGCGTCCTGGCGGGTTCGCCAGCGCAATCATCAAGAGCGGCACGATTGTTGCGCCCATCCTTCCGGAATCCGCATTGCTGTCCGATGATCGCGGAAGCTACGTATATATTATTGACAACAAGAACAAAGTTGCACGGCGGGGGGTCAAGACCGGTTTGGTCACGGCCGACGGGATTGCTATCACCGAAGGGCTGACGGGCACCGAGAAAGTCGTATTAAGAGCAGGCGGATTCCTTAATGTCGGCGAGACTGTGAAACCGAAACGCGCAAAAGCTGCGACGTCGGGGCCAGCGAAAGCCGCGTTACCCAGCCCAAAGCCTGAAGGCTGATAAGACATGGATTTCCGGAATATTTCCGCCTGGTCGATCCGCAATCCGATCATTCCGATCGTGATGTTTATCGCGCTTACGATGGCAGGGATTCTCAGCTTCAGGAATATGGAAATCCAGAACGACCCGGACATCGAGTTCCCGGTCGTAATTATCGCCATCTCGCAGCCCGGTGCCGCGCCGTCGGAAATCGATACGCAAATCACCGAAAAGGTAGAATCCTCGGTAAGCAACGTCGAAGGCATCGACGTCATCACCAGCTCTGTCAGTGAAGGCTCGTCGCAGACCGTAGTCAGGTTTGATATTGGCCAGGATGTCGATGTCGCGGTTAATGAAGTGAAGGCGCAGGTTGATGCGCTGCGCGGCGATTTGCCCGAAGGCATCATCGAACCCCGGGTTTTCAAAGTGTCGACGTCCAGTAATTCATTCGCCAATTATGCGGTCGAATCGGACGATATGACCATTGAGCAGCTAAGCTGGTTTGTTGACGACACAGTATCCAAACGTTTGCTTGCGGTCCCCGGTATGGCTTCTGCATCGCGCAGAGGCGGTGTCGACCGCGAGGTTCGGGTGATTCTCGACCCAGCCCGAATGCAGGCGCTTGGGGTCACGGCATCTCAAGTCAATTCAGTCTTGCGCCAGACCAATCTCGATTCGGGCGGCGGTGTCGCGCAGATTGCCGGATCTCGTCAATCGGTGCGGGTCTTGGGCAATGCCGGCAGCGCCTATGAACTTGGCCAGCGCCAAATTTCGCTCGGCGGAGGGCGGACAATCAAATTGACTGACATCGCCCAGGTCAAAGATGGCAACAGCGAAATCCGCACAATTTCGAAGGTTGACGGCAAGCCGGTGGTTACCTTTGCCCCCACCCGCGCCAAGGGCGAGAGCGATGTTTCCGTGTATGACGGCGCGCAAGAGGCGATGCGTCAGATCGAAGCGGAAAATCCCGGGGTGCGGTTCGTCGAGCTGTCCAACATGGTCCGCTATGCCAAGGGTCAATATCGCAGCTCCATGGCAGCGATGATTGAAGGCGCCCTACTGGCGATTGTCGTGGTATTCCTGTTCCTGCGCGATTGGCGGGCAACGATTATTTCCGCCATCGCAATCCCGCTGTCCGCCATCCCGACGTTTTTCTTTATGGATATGCTCGGCTTTACGCTCAACACGATGAGCTTGCTCGCACTGGGCCTGGTTGCCGGGGTGTTGGTGGATGATGCGATTGTCGAGATCGAAAACATCGTACGCCATATGCGAATGGGAAAGAGCGCCTATCAGGCATCGATTGATGCCGCAGACGAGATCGGTCTCGCGGTTGTTGCCACCACATTCTGTATTGTTGCGGTGTTCCTGCCCGTGGGCCTGATGCCGGGTATCGCGGGCCAGTTTTTCAAGAATTTCGGGCTAACGGTGGTCGCGGCAGTTCTGATGAGCCTGGCGGTGGCGCGTATGATAACGCCCTTGATTGCCGCCTATTTCATGAAGGATCATGGGCCAGATGATCACGCCAATGGTCCGGTCATGGCGTTTTATGATCGGGTCTTGCGCTGGACGTTGGATAACAGGGTCGCTCGGGCGATGCGGTCCCAGCCCAATGTCCCGATGCATTGGTGGTACGCCGGCTTGGCGGTCATTGCGTATGGCCTGATCGCTGCAGCTTTTGTCGTGGTCTTGCAAGCGGTTATGGGTCTGATGGGCGAACAGGAACTGCCCATTTGGTTGAGCATTATCACAGCCATCATCGCTGGATTGATCTGCGCAACAGTCGCGGCCAAGGTGATCAGGTTTGTCATGCAGTCCTTCGGTCGCGGTTTTGGCCGCTGGTATCTGGATATGGGTGACAGGTTCCGCGCCCGTCTGCGGGATCACCGGATCTGGGTCATGGGCATAGGTCTGGCGTCCTTCATTGCGACCATAATTCTGCTGGTGTCGACCCCGATACAGTTCTTCCCGGATGCGAATATGGATTATAGTCAGGTGGAAGTGACCATGGTCCCCGGCACGACACTGGACCAAACCGTTGCGGTGGCGGAAAATGTCGAGAGTATTCTCAAGGCGCAACCAGAGACCGATGCGGTTCTGATGGTCGCTGGCGAGGGTGATGCAACGCTGTATGTCACACTTAAAACAGAGCGTGAGCGTACCAGTCTCGAATATGAGCGTGAAACGTCGCTGTTATTTCGTGAGATTCCCGATGCAAGAGTGAACTTCCGGTTGAACGAACCCGGCCCTGGTGGCGGTTCGGGACGTGATATTTCCGTGATGTTGTCAGGCAGCGATCCCGCATTGCTGGAAAAGACTGCGTCGGAAGTCGTACAGCAGATGAAAGGCATCGCTCTCATCAAGGCTCCGCGGATCGAGGCGGATTTGAAGCGACCTGAATTGATCATCACGCCCCGTGCCGATCTAGCGGCCTCATTGGGTGTAACCACCGCCTCGCTCAGCCAGGCGATCCGTATCGCCACCATTGGTGAAATCGACCAGAACACCGCTAAATTCTCCTTGTCTGATCGGCAGGTGCCCATTCGGGTGATGCTGCCCGTAGATTCGCGTGACAAGCTGTCGACGATCCGCAATTTGCCAGTTCCGACCGCCAACGGCGGTTCGGTCCCACTCAGCCGGGTTGCGGAAATCAAGTTTGGGTCGGGCCCGACCACAATCCAGCGTTATGACCGCCAACGGCGCGTCTACATTGGTGCGGATCTGGCGCCAGGCGCTGAAAAGGGCCGGGCAGATGAAGCTATCAAGAAATTGGCAATCATGCAGAGTTTACCTGCCGGGGTATCAAACACTGCGGCAGGGTCCGACAAATTTCTCCAAGACCTGATCGGCGATTTCGCCGTTGCGTTGGGATCTGGTGTTCTGCTGGTCTTTGCTGTTCTGGTTCTGCTCTATCGCCGATTGATGTCGCCGCTGGTCAATATGGGATCACTATTGCTCGCCCCGCTGGGAGGCATTCTGGCAATCACTTTGATCGGACAGCCGATTTCGATGCCGGTCTTCATCGGGGTTTTGATGCTGTTTGGGATTGTTGCGAAGAACTCCATTCTGCTGGTTGATTTTGCAATCGAGGAAATGGCGCGGGGCGAGGATAAGTTCACCTCGATTGTGGAGGCGGGTCGCAAGCGTGCCCAACCGATTGTCATGACCACCGTCGCGATGACCGCAGGCATGGTTCCTACCGCAATTTCGCTGTCTGGTGACGGGGCGTGGCGCGCTCCGATGGGCACGGTGGTGATCGGCGGCCTGTTGCTGTCCACCCTGCTCACGCTACTGATTGTACCCGCTGGCTTCAGTCTGGCAGACGGCTTTGAGAAACGGGCCGGTCCGTGGCTGCGCGGCAAGTTCCTGACCTATCGGCCGGGCGATGAAGATCGCGCTTTGAGAGGCGCGTCACCTTCGGGGCCGCGCGCATCCGGAATAGAGGTTTCCCCGGCCGAGTGAGCATCGCCCCCGCCCCGACAGACTCAGACCTGGCAGATCTGCCAGATCCGTTCGGGTCCGACGTTCTGACCGCAGATCGCGCCCGCAATATGCGCCTGACAGCAACCGGGATGTTGGTGGTGATGGGCGGCCTGTTCCTGCTCGCCCGCTATTACGAGGCGCTGCATCCGGCGTGGGGCTATATTCACGCGTTCGCAGAAGCAGCGATGGTTGGCGGTCTGGCTGATTGGTTCGCCGTCACCGCCCTGTTCCGTCATCCCTTGGGACTCAAAATACCGCATACGGCGATCATTCCGGAGAACAAGGACCGGATCGCCGATACCATGGCACAATTCCTGCGCGACAATTTCCTTACTCCGGCGGTGGTGGCGCGCAGGATGCAGGCGATGAACATGGCGCAGGCGGTCGGCGGCTTTTTGGTGGAACCCAAGTCAGGCACCGGATCAAGGATTGGGGCCGGGGCGGCAGAATTACTCGCGGGAATATTGGAATCGCTTGATCCCGAAAGGCTGGGCGGACAGGTCAAGGCGGGCCTGAAACTCCAGCTGGCAAAGCTCGAAATTTCACCACTGCTTGGCCAGATGCTGTCTGCCGCGATTGCTGATCGGCGCCATTTGTCCCTGATCGACGGTTTCGTCCGCTGGGCCGGGCTGACGCTGGAAGACAATGAGGAAATGGTCCGTGAAGTAATTCACGAACGGGCCAATGCGCTGATCCGCTGGGTCGGATTGGACGAAAAACTGGCCAATTCGGTGCTCGACGGATTGTACCGCCTGCTGGCTGAAGTGATGGTTGATCCCGAACATCCTTTGCGCAGCAAGATCGAAGAAGGGTTGGAAAAGCTCGCTCATGATTTGATCCATGACCAGCCGACCCGCGAAAAAGTCGAAACTATGAAGCGTGAATTGCTCGACAATCCTGCGGTTGCGCGGTGGTGGGAAGGCGTGTGGGAAAGGATCCGTTCCGGCCTGATTGCGATGGCCCGTAATCCCGACAAGAGCTTTGAAGGCATTCTTGGCCCCGGCCAATTGGGTAGCAGCCTATCCGAATTGGGCATGGCGCTGCGTGACGATCAGCAATTGCAGTGGCAGGTTAACCGCTTCGCCCGCCGGACTGCGGTTGGTGTTGCGTCGAGATACGGCGGCCAGATTGTCCGTTTGGTGTCTGAAACAGTCAAACGGTGGGACGCGCATACCGTCACCGACCGGATCGAAAGCGCGGTGGGCCGCGATCTGCAGTTCATCCGAATAAACGGCACGCTGGTTGGCGGACTGGTCGGCGTGACGATACATTTCCTGGACGGATTGTTCTGATGCGTAGTTTTGATGGGCAAGCCGTCATTCAAACCGCCCGGCTGGACCTGTTCCGGCCGCAGCGCGGCGACCTCGAAGGCTTGTTCATGATGGTCGCTCACCCGGAAACACGGCGGTTTCTGGGCCCGACAGAAGCCAGCATGGCGGACAGCTTCGCCCGGTTACAGCGCAATGCGGGCGGCTGGTCACTATATGGCTATGGCACCTTCATTGTCAGGCTCAAGGGCCAGCAAGGTATCCTTGGCAGCTGCGGCGTCTTTCATTCCTATCGCGGTTTCGGCACAGGTTCGGATGACAAGGGGATGGACGATGTGCCGGAAGCCGGCTGGATCATAAATGCCGATCATTGGGGCAAAGGCTACGCGCGCGAAGCGATGGAGGCGGCGCTGGCATGGTTCGACGCCGAACATGGCCCGCGGCGGGTCACCTGCATGATCGAGGAAGGCCACACCGTATCCCAGCACTTGGCCGTATCGCTCGGTTTTGTTGCTTATGACCGGCACGATCCGGACGACGGCACGACGCCGCTGATCCTTTACGAGCGCGCCCTAGGTAGCACTCCCTAGGTCGGCCACAGCCTTAAGTTCACCATGAAATCATAAATTTGCCCTGACGGGGCGCTTTGTCCCGCGTTGGCAGGGGGCACGGCGGCCATGGGAAAACCGAGCGTAGCAATGGAGCGCGAAGTTACCGCGATCCGGGAAATTGGTGAAGTCGCGGCAGGAGAAAATCGCGAGCAAACATTGCGCGAGAACCTGGCGGTCGACCGCCATTTCGGGACTTTGATGCACTTGCTCGCCGGCCGCATTTATCACCTCACCCGCGCCTATGGGCTGCTGGATATGCAGGATGACGCACGCCAAGCCTGCGCTATCGGTATTCACCGCGCCATTGCAGCCTATGATCCAGCGCAGGCGCGCTTTACTACCTTCGTAACCTGGCAATTGCGCGGCGAATTGCAAAGTCTGCGCCACCGGGTCCGGTTGGACCAGCGGGATAGTGCAAAGAAAGTCGGAGCAAGGACCGTTTCAATCGAGCTGAAAGTTAGTGGAGGAGAAGGCAATGCCTATACCATTATCGATGAGGGCGCCCTTGTCCGCACGGAAGCAGACGCTAGCCGCTTCATGGCATCGCGCTGCGCCAATGCGCTGCTGGATGAGTGGGAACAGGCAACGCAGGACCGCGATGGCGGCAAATCGGGGGCTGGCCTGACAGCGAAACTGATCGCCGAACGACAAATAGTCAGCAACTTCCTGTTTGAAAACACCAAACCCGATATCGCACGCAATCTGACCATCGAACAGGAACGGCAAATCACCCGCCGGATACTTCGACTTTGTGCAGCACAGGCGATTGCAGCGGCGGCCTAGCACAGTAGCTGTGCTGTATCTGGCTAGCCGGATCCGTCTCGATTACCCGGTTGTGAACACTACCGACGTGCCCCAGAACGATCTTACCGGCCTCTCGTCCGCGCCGACAGCCGGAGTAAAATGGGCGCGCTTTTCTATCAATTTGCAGGTTGCCTCGCGAAATGCGGGATCGGAAAATGCTTCCTGGATGATGCAACCATCCACAGCGCCCGTTTCGTCGACATCGACGCGGAAGCGTACGGCACCCGACAATCCTTTGCGCAGAGGTCCCGGAGGATAATCGTTCGACGTGATCCACCGACCGGGATTGCTTTTCGGCGCGGGAGTCGAGAGTAGTCCCCGCTGGACTTCTGGATCGTGGCCCCATTCCCGCACCAAATCGTCCATACATATATCCATCGCCTGCATCGCTTCCTTGAGCGATCCAGTCTGCAGCGAAACCGGCTGTTTGACTCCTTTGAGAATTTCAAAGCTGCGAACTTGCTCGATCCGCTCCGTTTCACGAGTCATCGCGATCGTGCGAAACTCTGGATCATCTTCATCCAACTTCGTGAATTCAACGTGCGGAACCAGACCGGTGTTGAACTGCCATACGGTCAGGCCATCGTCGCCCCGGCCAAACAACGGATTTCGCGCCTCGCCTGACTCGTCACCTGGAGCGAAGCGATATTCGAATTTCCTGCCCCTCGGTTCGAGCAACTTGCCTGAGACGATCACTTCAAATCCCGGACCCGGTATGTAGCGGATGAATTGCGCGACTACCTTTTCGCCGCCTTCACCAAACGCTCGACCCAGGCGGCAGGCTTCCATGTCGTAGCTCAGGGACCAGTTGGAACTCGGTTGCAGCTCGAGTGGAGCGGCTAGCGCGGTGCCCGAACAAATTACCGCGGGAAATGCAACGCAGATCAATCTGAACATTTCGGCTGCCCCTTATCATCCAACTGATCGAAAATGGAAATGCACGTTCCATAAGATAAAAGGCGACTTGGTGAAAGCACCAAGCCGCCTTTTATGATAGTTTAGTGATGGTTACAGCTTTTCGGTGAGTTCCGGGACGATTTTGAATAGATCGCCGACCAAGCCGATATCAGCCACCTGGAAAATCGGGGCGTCTTCATCCTTGTTGATGGCGATGATCACTTTGGAATCCTTCATGCCTGCCAAATGCTGGATCGCGCCGGAGATGCCGATTGCGAAATAGGCTTCCGGGGCCACGATCTTGCCAGTCTGGCCGACCTGATAATCGTTGGGAACATAGCCGGCGTCCACTGCAGCGCGCGATGCACCCACGCCTGCGCCCAACTTGTCTGCCAGCGGAATGATATATTCCTGGAAAGTCTCGGCATCCTTGAGCGCGCGGCCGCCGGAGACGATGATCTTCGCGCTGGTCAGTTCGGGACGCTCACTCTTGGCGATTTCGGAACTGACGAAGCTGGAAATTCCAGCGTCACCGGTGCTGGAGACAGCCTCGACCGTGCCTGAGCCGCCGGTAGTTTCGGCTTTGTCGAAGGCTGTTCCGCGCACGGTAATCACCAACTTGGGATCCGAGCTCGTTACGGTCGCGATCGCGTTGCCAGCATAGATCGGGCGGGTAAAAGTCTTGTCGCCATCGACCGAGAGAATATCGGAAATTTGCATCACATCCAGCAGCGCAGCAACGCGCGGGGCGATGTTCTTGCCGGTGGTGGTGGCGGGGCAGATGAAGGCATCATGATGCCCCAT
Organism: Pontixanthobacter sp.; assembly: GCA_037968915.1. Lineage (GTDB taxonomy): Bacteria > Pseudomonadota > Alphaproteobacteria > Sphingomonadales > Sphingomonadaceae > Allopontixanthobacter. Next base: position 1,824 of record JBBKWK010000007.1, on the reverse strand, counting down.
CAATTCAGCCACCAGCGGCGCGATATTTTCCGCTAACGCATGTTCGAAAGCAGCATCGTCAGCGAGGTGGACCTTGCCCACTCCGGCGATCTTGGCAGCTTCGTCAGCAACGCCGGCGCAGCCCATACCTGCCACTAGCAAATGAACCTCACCCAACTTGCCTGCGGCGGTCACCGCAGCCAATGTTGCGTCCTTGACGGACTTGTTGTCGTGTTCGACCCAAACCAGAGTTTTCATATTTTAAGTCCTTTCAGCTCGGCCGCTTACGCGATCCCGAGGGCCTTGAGCTTGGCAACCATCGCATCGACATCGGCGACCTTCTCACCAGCTTGCCGAACTGGTGGTTCGGAAACATTGGTCGTTGCCAGACGCGGCGTTGTATCAACCCCGAAATCGGCCGGGCTCTTCACATCGAGCGTCTTTTTCTTGGCCTTCATGATGTTCGGCAGCGAAGCGTAGCGAGGCTCGTTCAGACGAAGGTCGGTGGTGACAATTGCCGGCATTGTCAGCTTGACCGTTTCCAGGCCGCCATCGATTTCACGCTTCACGATTACGCTGTCACCATCGATCTCGACGGTATTGGCAAAGGTGCCTTGCGGACGGCCCATCAGCGCAGCCAGCATCTGGCCGGTTTGGTTGGAATCGTCGTCAATTGCCTGCTTGCCCAGCATAATCAGGCCAGGCTGTTCCTCATCGGCAATCGCTTTGAGAATTTTGGCGACCGCCAGCGGTTCAACCATATCGTTGGTTTCCACCAGGATCGCGCGATCGGCGCCCATGGCCAGCGCGGTCCGCAGGGTTTCCTGCGCCTTCGCCGGGCCGACAGACACGGCGATGATTTCTTCTGCCTTGCCGGCTTCCTTGATGCGGATCGCTTCTTCGACCGCGATCTCGTCAAACGGGTTCATGCTCATTTTGACGTTGGCGAGATCGACACCCGAACCATCCGCCTTGACCCGCGGTTTGACGTTGTAATCGATGACCCGTTTGACGGGTACGAGGATTTTCATAGGATACCTTTCCTCTGCAAACTGTGACCATGCTCTAGCTTGCGCTTACGTAAACGTCAAGTTGAGCCAATCAGTCTCTAGTCTATCAATGCGCGAGCGCCGTTGCTGTTTCCAGACTTGTTGCAATGTAGCAAATGGGCGTCTCGCAATTCGTCTGATCGGTTCAGGCCGCCAACTTGACCTGCGCGACAATTTTCTTCGCTGCATCGCCCAGATCGTCTGCGCTGACGATGGGTAGGCCGGAATTCGCGAGGATTTCCTTGCCCTTGGCGACATTGGTGCCCTCGAGCCGCACGACCAGCGGGACGGACAGGTTAACGTCCTTCGCCGCGGCGACGATGCCGTCGGCGATAATGTCGCATTTCATGATGCCGCCAAAGATATTCACCAGAATGCCTTCAACCGCAGGGTCGGACAGGATCAGCTTGAACGCCGCCGTGACCTTTTCTTTGGTCGCGCCGCCGCCCACGTCGAGGAAATTGGCGGGGAACGCCCCGTTCAACTTGATAATATCCATAGTCGCCATGGCCAGGCCTGCGCCGTTGACCATGCAGCCGATATTGCCGTCCAGCTTGATATAGGCGAGGTCGTGCTTGCTCGCTTCGACTTCAGCGGGATCTTCTTCGGTTTCGTCACGCAGCGCCTCGACATCCTTGTGACGATACAGCGCATTGCCGTCGAAGCTCATCTTGGTGTCGAGCACCAGCAACTGGCCGTCTTTCGTTTCCACCAGCGGATTGATTTCCAGCATCTCGCCGTCAAGGTCCATGAACGCGGTGTAAAGCTGCTTGGACACTTTCTGGCATTGCTTGTT
>JBBKWK010000006.1:0-2545 GCA_037968915.1 Pontixanthobacter sp. | reverse complement strand
TTGCCTCAGCCAAGACGAAGCGCGCGAATATTACGTTATGCCGGTTGTACGCGCCGATTGTGCAACTTTAGTCCGACTCTAGTTCTACGATTTTCGCTAATTTGATAATATAAGATTTTTGTTCTACCTTTTGTTTGTGGTCGATTCATGCCGTGCTTTTGTTGGAGAGCGGGGTGTTCCTTGGGGAATGAATTTGACACATGGTACTGCCGAAAGTCGCTGGGTTCTTGATCAAAGCCGTCCTTTGCGGTTGTTCACCCTGTTCATTCTTTATGTGACGCAGGGCGTGCCGATCGGGCTGTTCTGGGTTGCCATCCCTGCATGGATGGCCGCGAACGGCGCAGGGGCGAAAGATGTCGCCTATGTGCTCGGCTTTACCGCGCTGCCTTGGACGCTCAAGCTCGTCAATGGATTCATCATGGACCGCTACACCTATCTGCCCATGGGCAGGCGGCGGGTGTGGCTGATCAGCGCGCAACTGGTCATGATTGTGTGCCTGATCGGCTGCGCGATTGTCGGGCCGTCATCGAGCGATATTGCGCTGCTCGCTGCAGCGGGCTTCATCGTGAACATGGCCACCACCTATCAGGATGTCGCAGTGGACGGTCTTGCGGTCGATATCATGGAGGAGGAAGAACGCGCGCGCGCCAGCGGCATGATGTTTGGCGGACAAGCCATCGGCATAGCCATTTCCGCCGCCGCCGCGAGCATCATCATGGCGCGGTTCGGGACGTCGGCAGCCTATCTTTTTGCCGCCGCCTTCATCGGGGCAATCTCGCTATACGTGATCGTCCTGCGCGAACGCAGCGGCGAACGGCGCCTGCCATGGACTGCGGGCCAAGCCAACCCTCGCAATCTTTCAATTCAAGCTGAAGCCTGGAAGCCGATCCTGAGCAGCACCTTCAAGTCGATGATCGTACCGGCCAGTATCCTGTGGGTGCCAGTGCTGCTGGTTCGCGGATATCACTACGGGCTTCTAAACGGTTTGACGCCCTTGATAGCGACCGGTTCCGTCGGTTGGGATGTCGCCGAAATCGGGTCGACCACCGGCAGCGCCAATCTGGTCGCGGGACTCCTCGGCATGTCAGTGGGCGGCTGGCTAGGCGACAAATTCGGCGCGAAAATGTCTACCATCGGGATGCTTTCCGCGTTCATCGGCATGAGCTTGATCATGTATCTTGGCGTAGCGTTGTGGTCGCACGAGGCCTTTTTCACGACATTTGTTTTTGTCTGGATCTCGTTCGATATCATGTTGACCGTGGTCGCGCTGCCGATCTCTATGCGGCTGTGCGATCCAAGGGTCGCTGCGACGCAGTTTACGCTCTATATGGCGACCTCAAATCTAGGCATTACGATAGGTGCGTGGTCGCTTGGATTCGCCGATCAACTGGGCGGAATACGCTACATGTTCCTGCCGATCCTCGGCTTGCACGTTTTGGGTCTGGTAATCATGATTTTCGCAAAATTCCCTCGCCGGACTGCGCATCTGGAGAAGGTGGCCGCACAAATGCCGCAGGGTGACGGGGTGGTTCCGGTGCATAATTGACCGCGAATTGCGGCGGAGCGGAGGGCGATTTGCGATAAACTTAGGGCGCTCGGGATAAAAGCGGCGTATAGTCGGTTGTAGATTAAAACCCGAAATCAATCCGCACGATACCAGAAAGTTCCCATGGCCCGCATTGCCGCAATCACGACCGCAATTCCCGATCTCGACTTCGAGCCGGACTATCGCCGCTGGGCGATGGCGCAGCTTGGGGAGACGCGGGAAGCCAAATTGTACGAACGGATGGCAGGCCGGTCGGGCATCGAACACCGCTGGTCGGTGCTGTCGCAAGAAGACGCCAAGCTCGATCAGGGACGCGGCCTGTATGGCGGGCCGGTGGAACCAACCACGGCGCAGCGGATGCAAATTTATGCGAAGGCCGCGCCAGAACTGGCGCTAAAAGCCATCGAGAAACTCCCGCCTCTTGGGAAAATCACCCATATCGTGGTGGCCAGTTGCACCGGCTTCGTCGCGCCGGGTGTGGACCAGATCATCGCCCGCCGCCTTGGCCTGTCCGATGATGTCGAGCGGGTGCTGATCGGCTTCATGGGCTGCTATGCCGCAATCACTGCGCTGCGCACGGCGCGCCATATCGTCCGTTCGGAGCCCGAAGCGCGTGTACTGGTGGTCACGGTCGAACTCAGCAGCCTGCATCACCAGCAGGATTTCGATATCGAACCCCTGCTCGCAGGCGCGCAATTTGGTGACGGCGCAGCAGCGGCAATTGTGACCGGTTCGGGGCCCGGACTGGAACTGGGCGAGGGCATTTCGGCGGCGCTGGAAGACAGCGCCGAATTGATCACCTGGGATATTGTCGACACAGGTTTCAAGATGCGCCTGTCGGGCGAAGTACCGGGCCGGATAGCAGACGCAATCGCGCGGGACGAAGTTAAACAGCGGATCACCGGCGGCGTGCCCGTGGCTGAAATCGACGCATGGGCGGTGCACGCAGGCGGCCGCTCGATCCTCGACGCCGTTGAAAAGGGGCTGGATTTGGCGGCG
>JBBKWK010000005.1:0-6194 GCA_037968915.1 Pontixanthobacter sp. | reverse complement strand
CCGCCATCGGCAATAACCGGCACGCCGGACTTGGCGGCCTCGGCTGCACATTCCATCACGGCGGTTAATTGCGGCACGCCGACGCCTGCAACGATCCGTGTGGTACAAATCGAGCCGGGGCCGATACCGACCTTTACGGCATCCGCGCCTGCATCGATCAGCGCGCGCGTTGCCTCTGCTGTGGCGACATTACCGGCCACGATCTGGACCGAATTGCTGAGTTTTTTGGCCCGTTCCACTGCCCGCGCAACGTCTTTGTTATGGCCGTGCGCGGTGTCGATGATTACGACGTCAACCTCGGCATCGATCAGGGCCTCGGTGCGTTCGAAGCCCTTGTCACCAACCGTCGTGGCCGCGGCGACGCGCAGACGGCCACTGCTGTCCTTGGTGGCGTCGGGATAATTGACCGCTTTTTCGATATCCTTGACTGTAATCAAGCCGATGCAGTGATAATTTTCATCAACTACGATCAGCTTTTCAATACGGCGTTGGTGGAGCAGGCGCCGCGCTTCTTCCTGCCCGACACCCAGTCCGACAGTTGCGAGATTGTCCACCGTCATCAGCTCGCGCACTGGCTGCAGCGGATTTTCAGCGAAGCGCACATCGCGGTTGGTCAAAATGCCGACCAGCTTGCCGTTGCCGTCCGCCACCGGGATGCCGCTGATCCGGTGCTGCAGCATCAGGCCCTGCGCATCGCCGAGCGTCGCATCCGGTCCAATGGTGATCGGATTGACCACCATCCCGCTTTCGAACCGCTTGACTGCGCGCACCGCAGCGCATTGCTCGGCAATATCGAGATTGCGGTGGAGTACGCCGATACCGCCCAATTGTGCCATGACGATCGCCATATCAGCCTCGGTCACCGTATCCATCGCGGCGGACAGCACCGGGATACTCAACCGGATGTTCCGCGTCAGTTGCGTGCTGGTGTCAGCCATGCTGGGCACGATATCGCTTTCAGCCGGACGCAGTAAAACGTCGTCATAGGTAAGGCCGAGAGGGATATCCATGTGAGCCACTTTCGCTTTGGGCCAGAGCGCCGGGGATGGAGGAAGATCAGGCGCTCGGGGTAATCTGTGGCGGCCCATGTAACCGCAGTTTGCCACAACCGCTAGGGGCTATGCCGCAATGCAGCGAATTATCCGCCGTTGCGGGCCTTCGGTTGCTCGCCCTGCTTTACAGAAGCCGGTGATGGATAGGCGCTGCTATCCGCAAAAAAGCGTACCATCGCCAAATGCAGCAGCAAATCCTGTGCCGCGCCGCCCAATTCGATCCCCGCAAACTGGTCCGACGGCAAATGATAACGATCTGCTGTGTAGGGCTCCAACGTCGCCCGATCGGCAAATGCGCTCGATACCATCACGGTCGGGACATCATGCTGCAACAAAACCCAGCCATCTTGCCGCCGAAGAAAATTGGCGGCCAGCCCCGCGTCGCCCAATTTACGCCGTTGTTGGGTGATGATAGTATTGATCGGTCCGTCCAACGGGGTCAGCCCCGCACCCACAATCACCACCGGCGCGCAGCGTTTGGCAATGGCGATGGAATCGACGTTAAACGCCGCGACAATGCTGGACAAAGGGATTGGCGGATCAGCTGCAAAGGCGCGCGCGCCCAATAGCCCCCATTCCTCGCCAGTGGTGGCAAGAAAGTAGATATCGCGGTCGTGCATTGGCCCATCTGACAGACGTCGAGCGAGCTCTATCAGCACCGCGAGCCCGCTGGCATTGTCAACCGCGCCATTGCAAATCAAATCCTTTGCAGGCGGCGCAGCGCAGACACCGAAATGGTCCCAATGTGCAACCAGCAACACCGCGCCCGGTTTGGTCCCGGTTTCGGGCCGCTGACCGGGCAGACGCCCGATTAAATTGTGGGTCTTGATGGCACCCAGAGTCGCAGTAGCCTCGATCGAGACTGTGACCGGCAATGGCACCGGTTTGAACCCCGGCGAGTCTGCAGATTCCCGCAATTGCGCCAACCGCCCATCGCCCAATAGGGCCGTCGCCGCACTCGGAGTTATAAAGCCATCGAGCAGACTTCCATTGGTATCATCCGACAATCGGTAAGAGCCGGCGCTGCGCCTTTCGGCCAGTCCCGCCAGCTCGGTATCGGTCACCAGAATGGCCAACACCGCGCTTGCACCGCGTTCCAGAAGGGCTTCGTGCTGTTCAGCCTGTTCAGGGTGATCCCACAGCATCACCGCCACCCTGCCGGTCAATTCAGCGCGGTCCAGTTCACGATATTGCTTGCCAACAAACAGCAGCGGGGCCTTGTCCAGCAATGCGCGGCGACCGGAAGAATATGCAATCACGGATTGGTCCGGCAGGGCAACAGCAGCGCCCCGGCGAAAGAACTGCACCGAACTGGCGGCGGGCGTACTGGCGGAAACCGTCACCGGCGCAAGCCACGGATTGGCGGGATTATTGGTCCCGCCTTCCATTCCGGCCGCTTCCCATTGCTCAATCAGATAATCGAGAGTCTTGGTCTCGCCTTCCGTGCCGGGTTTGCGTCCCTGAAATTCGTCACTGGAAAGGACAGCGATATGGGCCGCCAGATCCGGTTCGATTACCGAAAGTTCATTCGAGGGTCGCGGCGAGCCAGCAGGCGGCACGGTGGCGCACGCCGCAAGGCCCCAGGCCAGGCAGCCCGCCATAATCATCCTGCTGGAATTCAATGTACCCCTAATCGTCAACGCGGCCCGGCCCCTGTTTTGTATCGATGTCTCTACACTGCTTTTGCAAAAATGGCGACTATTCAGCGGTCCAACCGCCATCGATGCTCCAATTCGCGCCTGTGACATTGCCCATTTCCGGGCGGCAAAGGAACACCGCCAACGCGCCCACTTCATCGGGCTGCACGAATTTCTTGGTTGGCTGTTTCGCCAGCAGCACATCATTGATCACCTGATCACGGGTCAGGCCGCGAGCCTTCATCGTATCGGGGATTTGCCCTTCGATCAGCGGTGTCCAAACATATCCCGGACTGATGCAATTTGCGGTGACGCCGGTTTGCGCCAATTCCAACGCGATGGTTTTGGTAAACCCGTCCAGCCCGTGCTTGGCCGCGTTATAGGCGCTTTTGAACGGCGAGGCGGTTTTGGAATGTGCGCTGGCGGTGTTGATGATCCGGCCCCAGCCGCTGTCCTTCATGTGCGGAATTGCCATGCGCGAGGTGTGGAACGCAGCGGTCAGGTTCAGCGCAATGATCGCGTCCCACTTGGCCGTGGGAAATTCCTCGACCGGCGCAACATGTTGCATTCCGGCATTGTTGATCAGTATATCGACCGGGCCTGCGCCCTTCATCAATTCCTCGCATCCCGCAGCGGTGGTCAGATCGGCGCCAACATGCACCGCGCCCAGTTCTTTGCACAGGCCAGCAATCTCCGCCTCGTCCCCGAATCCGTTGAGAATTACTTCCGCACCCTCCGCCCTCAATGCTCGCGCCATTGCCAGCCCGATGCCGGATGTGGAGCCTGTAACGAGTGCGCGTTTGCTGGACAGAAACATGGAAATCCTGAATTACTTGAGGAATGGAACAATTGGAAACTTGTTTTGCGGGGTGTGTTCCCCCTGTCCAGTAATAACGCTAGGGTCACCCCAATTTGAACGACCAACTGCCGGGGAAAGCGCATGAAACTCAATCGATTCAACCCAGCCAATATCCGGGTACGCGGCGGCGGTTCTCCCGGCGGGGGCCAGTTTCCCGGCGGAGGGGGCGGAAAGATCGGCTGCGGCACCATCGTGATCGCCGCAATTGCCTATTTCGCATTCGGGGCTGATCCGATGCAGACCATCGGCGCAATTGGCGGAATGCAGGACGCTACACAAAGCCAACAGAGCTCCGCATCAGGTGCGCAAGGTACCGAAGTGTGCGACAGCGGCCCCTATGCGCTGGAGGCATGCAATGCCTTGAGCTCGCTCAATGAAACGTGGCAGCCGTTGTTCAAACAGGCGAACATCCCATTCGACCAGCCGCTCCTCACTTTATTCAGCGGTAGTTATAGGTCCGGCTGCGGCGCGGCATCGAGCGCGATGGGGCCGTTTTACTGTCCAAGCGATCAGGGCATTTATATCGACACCACATTCTATGACACAATGGAGCGGCAATTGGGCGCAGGCGGCGATTTCGCGCGCTATTACGTGATGGCGCATGAATATGGCCACCATATCCAGAAATTGACCGGACTGGCGGATCAAATCCGCAGCGCGCAAGCAAGCAACCCGCGGCGGTCGAATGATCTGCAGGTGCGGATGGAATTGCAGGCTGATTGCTATGCCGGGGTGTGGGCAGGCCGGAACCGCAATCTGATCGAACCGGGCGATATGGAAGAAGGCATGACTGCCGCCAGCGCAATCGGTGACGATTCCCTGCAACGAAACGCCGGACAAAGGGTGAGCCCGGAAAGCTTCACCCACGGCACCAGTGCGCAGCGCATGTCATGGCTAAAACGCGGCCTGCAATCAGGTGACGAGGATCAATGCGATACCTTCGCAGATTTGCAGGGTTAAGGAACTCGGACAGCGACTAAGGGACTTTAAGAAGGGACGGCCTATAGGCTGTCACCGCTCGGCGTTGATGACATTTTGAACAGAGCTTAACGGTTCAGCGAGGTGTCACCGAGAATCCCCAAAAATCGTTCTGCACTGGGTTGGCCGGCTTTGCTACTAAGGCTTTCGGATTTACTGAAACTCCTCTCGTCAAGCTGTAACTATTCAGATATCAGCATAGGGCTGCATTCAGGGAGATTGAGCAAGTGATCACAGTCATCGCGGCGTTTCTCTTGGTCGCTTTGACTATTGCAGTACATTACGAAGTCTTACGCTTTACGTCGCTTCGGCTTGCCCACATCAAGATACCGCCGCGCATGCGGATAATTGTAATCCTGGCCGCCGCCATGATTTCTCACCTGGTTCATGTGCTGATTTATGCCTGCGCTTTCCTGTGGCTGGAGAAATTGGCTGACGTCGGTACGATTGATGGCCCCGCTGGCCACGATTTCAACGATGCATTCTATTTTTCAATCACCAGCTACACCACGCTGGGAATTGGCGATCTTTTCCCCACTGGCGACTTGCGATTGCTGAGCGGAATTGAAGCGTTGAATGGGCTGGTCATGGTCGGCTGGACCGCGTCGATGACCTATCTGTACATGGAGAAATTCTGGCATTTGCGAGACCGCAACTCGGACTCTTGATGTTTGGCACGAGGCAGACGTTGTCCGAAATGGACGCTTTTCCGAACAAATGAAACGCTTGCAGCGCCACGAAAAAGGCCGGAGCAATCACTCCGGCCTTTTCGCATTTCCATCAAACTGAATTAGCTCAATAAACCCGCTTCTTCGGCTTGATATACTCGGCATCGTCGGTGAGTGTGTATTCGTGGACCGGGCGGTAATCGATCTTCACTTCGCCGCCTTTTCCGCCCCAACCTTCGAACCAGACTGCACTGTGCTTCATCCAGTTCTTGTCGTCACGATCGGGGAAATCTTCGTGGGCGTGGGCACCGCGGCTTTCCTTGCGGTTTTCTGCGCTGGCGATGGTTACACTGGCCTGCGCCATCAGATTATCGAGCTCCAGCGTTTCAACCAGATCGGAATTCCAGATCAGCGAACGGTCGGTGACGTGGACGTCTTCCATCCGCTTGTTGGTTTTCTGCATCATTTCCACGCCTTCTTTCAGCAGCGCAGAATCGCGGAACACGGCGCAATGTTTCTGCATCGTCTTCTGCATTTCGCTGCGGATTTCCGACGTCGGCGAGCCGCCCTTGGCATTACGGAAATGGTCGAGACGGCCCAATGCCATATCGGCGCTGTCCTTGGGCAATTCATCATGGGCAGAACCCGGCTTGATCAATTCGGTCAAACGGTGACCGGTTGCGCGGCCAAACACCACCAGATCGATCAGCGAGTTGGAACCAAGACGGTTCGCGCCGTGGACCGATACACAGGCCGCTTCACCCACGGCGAACAGCCCGGGAACCACTGTTTCGGGATTGCCGTCCGCACCGATGGTCACCACTTCGCCGTGATAGTTACAAGGGATGCCGCCCATGTTGTAATGCACCGTTGGCGTTACCGGCAGAGGCTGGCGCGTCAGATCGACACCGGCGAAAATCTTGCCGCTTTCGGTGATGCCGGGCAGCCGTTCCGCCAGCACTTCGGGAGCAATATGATCGAGGTGCAGGAAGATATGGTC
>JBBKWK010000004.1:0-18389 GCA_037968915.1 Pontixanthobacter sp. | reverse complement strand
GGCGAGGCAACACTGGCCGCGACTGTCGAGACCATGAAGCGCGAAGGCCACGGCAAGAAATACGATTGCGTAATCGGGGTCAGTGGCGGCACAGACAGTTCCTATATGGTCCACCTCGCAAAGGAGTGGGGATTACGCCCGCTCGCGGTCCATTATGACAACACATGGAATTCCGCCATTGCGACGCAGAACATCGAAAAGGTGCTGCGGCCACTGAATGTCGACTTGTTCACCTGGGTGGTGAACAACAAGGAAGCCGACGACATTTTCAGAGCGTTTTTTGTTTCCGGGGTCCCCGAGTTGGAAGCATCAACCGATCTCGCCTTTGCGGAAGTTCTGCAATATGCCGCCAATAAGTTTGGCATTGGCACCATCCTCGAGGGGCATACCTTTATCAATGAAGGCATAACTCCGCTCGGCAAAAACTATTTCGACGGCAAATATATCAAGGCAATTCACGACCAATATGGCCAGATGCCGATGAAAACCTATCCGCTGATGACATTTAACCGGATGATGTACTGGTCGGCCATCGCGCGCATCCGCAAGCTCCGCCCGTTCTGGTACATGGACTATTCCAAAGAACACGCACGTGATTTCCTAGAGCGCGAATTTGGATGGAGCTATTATGGCGGCCACCATCTTGAGAATCGCATGACGGCCTATTTCCACTCGGTCTATCTTCCCGAGAAATTTGGTGCTGACATGCGCAACAACACGCTTTCTGCACTCGCGCGGCAAGGCAAAATCTCCCGTGAGGAAGCGTGGGCAGATTATAATGCTCCCCGCCACGTGGAAGAAGGCCTGGTTGCTTATTTCAAGAAACGGCTAGACCTTGATGATTCAACCTACGACCGGATTATGGCCGAACCGCCCAAAAACTGGACTATGTTCCCATCTTACAAAAAACGCTTCGAGCGTTTCCGACCAATTTTTAAGCTGTTGGCTGATCGGGAACTGGTGCCGCGCAGTTTTTATCTGAAATACTGCTTTCCCGTAAGTTATGATGACTGACTGATCGATAGCGCGCCCGGCCAGCAAAACCGGGGCGCTCATTTGGATAAATTTTTCGGAGCCAAGCCCATTATTACTATAGTCGATTACGGAATGGGCAATTTAGGGTCCGTGCAGAACATGCTGCGGCGCGCCGGTGTCGACAGTATAGTCACGTCAGACCCCGAAGATGTGAAAGCGGCTACACGGTTGATCCTGCCCGGGGTCGGGGCGTTCGATTCCGCTATGCGGCGACTTGACGAATCCGGCTTGCGCGGCATTTTGGAACTCAAGGCCAACGAAGAGAAAATTCCGATTATGGGAATTTGTCTGGGCATGCAGCTACTTTGTAACGGGAGTGAAGAAGGCCAATTGCCGGGACTGGGTTGGATTGATGCCGTAGCGAAAAAGATTCCCAACACTTCTGGTCTGAAGGTACCGCATATGGGCTGGAATATTGTGGAGCCGACACGGTCATCTCCGCTGACCGACGCGCTGGGCGAGGAGCCGCGTTTCTATTTCGTCCATAGCTACGGTGTCCATGTCACCGACCAGTCGGATTCGTTGATGAAATGCACCTATGGGATTGAATTCGATGCCGCGATCAACCGCGGCAATATTTATGGTGCGCAGTTCCACCCTGAAAAAAGTCATCGGTTTGGCATGACGCTCCTCAAAGCCTTCGCAGACCTGCCATGCTGAGAACACGGATCATTCCCGCCCTGCTGCTGGATGACGAAAGTCTGGTCAAAACCAGGCAATTTCGTAATCCGGGCTATGTTGGCGACCCTTGCAACACATTGCGGATTTTCAACGAGCTTGAAGTCGATGAAATAGCTTTCCTCGATATCACGGCCAGCCAGAAAGGGCGCGAGCCCAATTTTGATCTGCTGCGAGACATTGCCACCGAATGCTTCATGCCGCTATCCTATGGCGGCGGAGTGACTAGCCTTGATCAGGCGGCGCGCATCTACGGCACCGGGTTTGAGAAGGTTATTCTCAACAGCTATCCGCATGATCGTCCGGAAATAATCAGCGAAATTGCCGAAGTTTACGGAACGCAGGCGGTGGTTGCATCGATTGACGTCGGAAAATCGCTTTTTGGGAAGGAAATCATCCGGACCCACGGTGGTCGGCGGGCGCAAAGGCCGAACCCGGTCGAATGGGCTATCGAAATGGAGCAACGCGGTGCGGGGGAAATCCTGCTGACATCGATCAGCCGCGAAGGAACTTGGGATGGCCAAGATATTGAGTTGATCCGCAGGGTTTCCAACGCAGTCAACGTACCTGTTATCGCACAGGGCGGCACCGGGAATATCAATGATATGGTCGATGCGGTGCACAGGGGCGGTGCCTCGTCCGTAGCTGTCGGGGCCATGGTGGTTTACCAGAAGAAAGATTTCGGCGTGTTGGTCAATTTCCCTGAGCGGGCGGCACTTGAAGCTGCATTCGCTGCATGACCAATTTGCAGAACTTCTCTGCAGCGCTGGTTATTGCCGCGGCCATACTCACCTTCGTCATTTCGGCAACCCAGGCCAGAATTAACGCACTGCACGGCACGGACCATGCGGTGCACAGCTTCCTGATCCGGTGCATCCAGAATAACAGTTACAGGTTTTTTGTACGCATTCCCGGCTTGTTAAACAAAGCGTACATTGGTGCCCTGCCACTGTATTTGCACTGGGTTTTTGCGCATTTTCCAGCAGCGGTAATGCGCAGGGCTGAACGGCTGTTAAATCCCGGCATGAATGCCGCACATGTCTTGCTTGTCGCGGCCATCGCCAGTTGGGCATTACCATCGGGCGCCTATTTCACTGCAATTTGCGCCTTACTGTTTGCTCTGACCCCGCAATTTTATCACGCGCTGAGTGCACGAAATTTCGGTTTGAGTGCCCGCAGCTTGGGTCTGTTTTTCCTGACCGCCGCATTTGCCGGAGCCTATTTGGTCGAGCAAGATCCCGGTTCTGCCGCAGGGTGGATCCTGATGGTCACAGCCTGTTATCTGATTTGGGCTTTCAGCACATTTGCGGCTCAGGCGTTAATTCTTGTAAGCATCCTGGGTGCCTTGCTGACAGGCCATGTCTATCCGCTGATCGGAACAATTGCCGGGGTGATTATATTTATTGGTGTGCACCCGCGATATTCGCTTGGCTATCTCTACCACACCTACCGTTTTATTCGAGCTTATGCAGTTGAACTTGCGCCGGTTTACGTCTTGTCGCGCCGCCAGGGGATCTGGCGCGATCTGGTGTGGGACATATGGATCAAAATCGCGCACCAGCCGTCGGCGGGGCTGCGCTATGCTTACGAGAACTCGGTCTTGATTGCCATATTCCTCAACCCGCTTTTTGTGCTGGCGATTGTGGGGAAAATTAGCGGAATTGCACAGGCAGATCCATTGCTTTCCTACTCGTGTGACATGGCCCTCGCCGGTTGGACCGCGATGATCCTTACATCATTCAGACTGACCCGGTTTCTGGGCGAGCCGGAACGCTATGTCGAGGCGACTACACCATGGGCAGTGATTGGCGGAGCTGCGGCCCTGACTGGTTTGACAGCAAAGTACGTGTCGGCAGACTTGTCAGCATGGGCCGGCTTCGCAGCCGCCGGGATGTTTCTGATTGCCGCAATTATTCAAGTTGCAGGATCGAAGATCCTCTCCAACTATCTAAAGAACAAGCCCCATGACCTGGCAGGAGCAATACAAGCGATATCCGACGGTAATATCGCTGGCGAAATTCGTTTTTGCAGCAGCAACGAACAATATACAAAATTGATGCTGCCGAATGATTGGAAATTCTCATACTGCATTGCCGTCGGACACGGCTATTGCGGGATGACCATGGGAGAAGCGTTTTCTCAATTCCCCTTCCTGCGCCGCGAAGCGCTTGAAAGAATAGTGTCCACCTATCGGATCAACGCCTGCGCACTCGATCGCGGCCAATACGATTCAATCTTCGATCAGAAACCAGCTGATCTGCTGAAGATGGAAACGCGGTTTCTTTCAGATGGCCTTCGAGTGTTAACACTTGAATGGGCGAGTCCGGCAGTCACAGTTAATCAATCGCCTGCTAGCGGCTGATAGATCGTGGAATTCATTCGAACTTTCCTGATTTACGGCTTGGGTGCGGCGGCCAGCCGCTTGGCGGCGGTATTTCTGGTGCCCCTTTACACGCGAACACTGTCACTTGAGGCCTATGGGCAGTTGGAAGTTTTGCTCGCTTTGCAACTCGCCGGAACGTTGCTGGCCGGCCTGCAAAGCGAATCCGCGTTGCTGCGAGATTACTATGGTGCGAAAGAACGCGGCGAACTGCCAGCCCTGATATGGGGCGCGCTCTTGATCAGCCTAAGCGGCACTTTCGCCTTGGCTTTGGGGGTTGCAGCGGCCTGGCAATTCGGACTGTTGGCACCATATCTCGCCAGTAACGCGATCTTGTTGTTGGTGCTGACAATTCTGGCACAATTGCTGGGTTTGCAATTGATCATACTGCGGTTTGCAGGAACTCCGGTTTCCTTTTCGGTAATCTCCTTCTTGGATCTCGGGTTTTCTGCATTGTTCAGCGTGATGTTCATAGTTGCGTTGAATCTGGGCATCACCGGAGCCATCCTTGGAATGGTTTGCGGCAAGGGGATTTGCGTCTTGCTGGCATGGCGCCGGACGTTCGGTTTGCCAGACAACCCGTGGTCTAAGGTGCCAATCATCCAGGCAATGTTGGCTTATTCGCTCCCCACGATGCCATCTGTAATGCTTGGTTGGTTGCAAACCAATGGCACCAGGGTGCTGCTGGCAATTTTTTTGACGCTATCAGATGTCGGCATTGTTGGCGTATCGATGCGGGTGGCCGCACTTTACGGATTTGTCATTTATGCGTTTCGGCTCGCATGGGAGCCATATGCTTTCAAGCATATCGACAATGTCGACGGCGATCCGCACCTATATAATCGCGTTCTGCAAACATATATTCTGACAATGTTTCCCATCGCTGGGGGCGCCATTTTGGCGGTGCCGATGCTGGTCAGTATTTTTGCGCCGCCGGAATATAGCGCGGCAGTAGCTATCACCGGCTTCTTCATCATGGGCCAGTTTTGGATTGGTGCCATCAGCATCACTTCCATCGGGATCCACGGTGCGCGGGTCACTTCGCGGCTTACAATCGTCTATGCGGCAGGCGCAGCATTGAACGTTGCCACTCTCGCTTTGCTGGCATCAACATTGGGGATGCTGGCTGCGGCCATAGGATTCCTTGCAAGCCAAATCGTCGGCGCGTTGGTTGCGGCGCTGTACAGCGAGCGTCATTTCAAAACCAACTTCCATCTGCGTTCAATGGCATTTGCATTGGTTGGCAGTATTATCGCTGGAGGGGGGGCCTACCTGATCTATCGTCCGTTTGCAGATGCCTCCATTGATTGGTGGGGCGCTTACTTCCCCTATGTTGAAATTGCAGCGCTGGTTGCCGCGATGGTCGGAATGATTGCCCTGTGGGGAATTGATCGCGAAGTTCGCCAACGAGCGATTGATGAGTTGATGACCATCCGATCCAAATTCAGGGTTTTGCTTAAGTGATTGATAAGCTAGCAGCGGGGCCAATCGCGGTTGTGAAGGTCAATGGCATGGGTGTTCGGTTGATAGAGGGGAGAAAACAGTGCTTTTAATCGTTGCCCTTTTCCTCATTATTGGCGCGATTATCGCTGTCACATCCAATGCTGACATTTTCTCTCCCGCCAAATTCTTTTTTGCCTTTTTTATTCTGTTTCACGTTGGCGCCATCGCGCAGCCGCCTGAGAATCTAGTTTACGGACTGATCTGTGTCACTCTGGCGATAGGTTTGCTGATCGCAGTGATCGAAGCGGTCAAAGTGCAATATCATCCCCTCCCAGCGGAATTGATTTCGCTACCGTCGGCAAAGATCGATCGGATAGCTAGCACGGGCGTCGCTGTATTCTTTTTGATTATCTCCATTCCTGCAGTGTTTGCCCAATTCTATATGATCTACGAATTTGGCGGCTTCTCAGGGTATATTGCGTCGCTCAACACTCGCGTAGTTGACTGGAGCGGTTTTGGGTGGGCACGCACCCTGATTTCGATGATGACTGCAATCAATGTAGCGTTTTTCGCGGTTGGATTGACGGCCCGGCGACCCGCGATATTCTGGGCGTTGTTTCTGGGCCACTTTGCGTTCGTGCTGTTTTTCGGCTCGCTTTCAGGCTCCCGCAGTGGACTTCTGAATATCTTTGCGTTGCTCCTGGTCATTTTTCACTATTTGCGCCGCCCGATTGGGGCCGGTCTTGCGTCATTGATGGTGTTTTCAATGATCTTGGGCGCATCATTGTTGGGCATTGCGCGCAACGGCCTCAATTATTCCAACGGGGAATTAACAACAGGACTATCGACTGCCAGTGGCAGCTTCAGCTTCAATTCCTTTTTTTACGGTATCGATCCGCTCAATCTTATCGTGGCGACGCACCATATGCCGCTGGCGCACGGATCAACTTTCCTTTCGCTTATTACGAACGCCATCCCCCGGTCTATCTATCCGAACAAGCCTGACACCGGGGGAGTGTTCTTCACAAAGAACTATGCGGGTGATGCTTGGGAGGGCTTTTCAAACCTGACCCCCACTTTCCAGGGAGAGTGGATTATCAACTTTGGATGGGCAGGGGGGATTATCGGATATGTGATCAGCTACTTTACGATTTTCGTTCTGATCCTTGGCGCCTACCAACGGATTTTGAGGACCCGCGGACGCCAGCGCGATGCAGTTTTTGCCACAGACCTGGCTCTGTACGTTACCGTCCTATGGTCGGCCATCGGGCTCATGATCGGCGAGGTTACCGCGACAATGCTAGGTATGATCCTGAACCAGCTTGTTCCCTTATTTGCGATCCGCTCCTATTTCGCGTTTCGGAAAAGGGCAGCCAAAGAGGGGGTGCAGCGGGTTGCGGCTTCGGCCGGCCGAAGCCGCTCCGTTTCAATGGCGGGCAACCGTAATTTGGACCAGAGACCCAGGTTTGACGGGAAGGGTGTGCGCTGATGCGTGTGTTGGTGCTTGGTGCCTCTGGAATGCTTGGCAACGCAGTCATGCGTATATTTGCCAGCGACCAAAAATTTGACGTGTTCGGCACAATTCGAAGCCCGACCTGGACCAGGTATTTCGGTGAAACTTTGCAGCCCAACCTGATCCCGCATATCGATGTCGAACGGTTTGAAGATTTGATGGCTGCGGTGAATTTGTCGCGCCCGGATGTAATCATCAATTGTGTCGGCGTGGTCAAACAACTGTCCGACGCGAGCGATCCACTGGCTGCACTGCCTATCAATTCACTTCTGCCTCACCGCTTGGCAAGGTTGGCAGACGTTGCTGGCGCACGTCTGGTGCACCTTAGTACGGACTGTGTGTTTTCAGGGGCACAGGGCCTATATACAGAAGACGATTTCCCCGATGCATATGATTTGTACGGGCGGAGCAAACTGATCGGCGAAGTTGATTATGCCAATGCGGTCACGCTTCGCACCTCAATCATCGGACATGAACTTGCCGGATCTCGCAGCTTGCTGAATTGGTTCCTGGCTCAGGAAGGAGAGGTTAAGGGGTTCCGCAAAGCAATTTTCTCTGGCCTGCCAACAGTTGAAATGGCTCGCATCATTCGCGATTACGTAATCCCTAAACCTGAATTGCGAGGGGTTTATCACGTCTCGGCAGAACCGATCGACAAGCTGGCACTGTTGGAACTTGTTGCAAAGGCCTATAGGAAATCGATCGCAATAATTCCCAGCGACGATCTTGTTATCGACCGCTCCTTGAACTCGAACCGGTTTCGCACCGCGACCGGGTATCGTCCCGCACCATGGCCCGAGCTTGTCGCGGCGATGGAACAATTCCGTTAAAGAAAACACATCATGTTCGAGAACAAAACCTTACTAATTACCGGCGGTACTGGATCATTCGGCAATGCTGTTTTGAACCGCCTTGTCGATACCAGTTTTGGCGAAATCCGGGTCTTCAGCCGCGATGAGAAAAAGCAGGAAGACATGCGTATTGGCCTGCAAAATGACAAAGTAAAATTCTACATAGGTGATGTGCGAAATGCCGACAGTGTGCGGGATGCCATGCACGGTGTTGATTACGTATTTCATGCTGCGGCGCTCAAGCAGGTGCCATCATGCGAATTTTATCCAATGGAAGCTGTGCGCACAAACATCCTCGGCGCGGAAAATGTGATGCGTGCAGCAATAGGTGCAGGGGTTGATAGATGCGTTGTGCTCAGCACTGACAAGGCAGTCTATCCGATCAACGCAATGGGCATGTCCAAAGCGATGATGGAGAAGGTGATGGTCGCCAGCTCCCGCATTTCCGGAATTGATGAATCAGTCTTATGTGCGACCCGCTACGGGAATGTCATGGCGTCACGCGGATCAGTAATTCCATTGTTCATTTCCCAACTTTTGGCTGGGAAGGAACTCACGATTACCGATCCCAATATGACCCGCTTCCTGATGTCACTGGAAGATTCGGTTGATCTTGTATTATATGCATTCCAGCATGCCCGGCCGGGAGACATTTTCGTTCAGAAAGCGCCCGCCTCCACAGTGGCTGATCTTGCGCAGGCGCTGACGGAACTGCTCAAACGAGATAATCCCATTCGCATCATAGGCACGCGCCATGGCGAGAAGCTGTACGAATCCCTGGTTTCGCGTGAAGAAATGGCACGGGCTGAAGACTGCGGCGAATATTACCGAATTCCTGCTGATAGCCGGGACCTAAATTACGCCCGCTATTTCGTTGAGGGCGAAATCGAAATCTCCGAACATGAAGATTACACCTCACATAATACTGAACGGCTAGACGTGGCCGGGGTCAAGGAAGTGCTGATGCGGCTGCCGGAAATCCGGGAGCTCGTCGATGCGTAAACTGAAAGTTATGACCGTGGTCGGGACACGGCCTGAGATAATTCGGCTGTCGCGCACGATCGATTGTCTCGACCGCTATTGTGATCACACGCTGGTACATACTGGCCAGAATTATGATTACGAACTCAATCAGATATTTTTCGATGATCTCGGGGTTCGCAAACCTGATCGATTTCTTGAAGCGGCGGGTGCCACTGGCGCGGAGACAATCGGCAATGTGATCATCGCACTCGACAAAGTTCTAGGCGAACTTGAACCAGAGGCATTGTTGATTCTGGGCGACACCAATAGCTGCCTCGGTGTGATTCCAGCGAAGCGGCGCAAAATACCGACATTTCACATGGAAGCGGGCAATCGGTGTTTCGACCAGCGGGTGCCTGAGGAGATCAATCGGCGGATTATCGACCATACGGCTGACATCAACCTGACTTACAGCGACATTGCGCGCGAATATCTTCTCAAGGAGGGCTTGCCGCCAGACCTCATTATCAAGACCGGTAGCCCGATGTATGAAGTGCTGCATCACTATCTGCCCGCAATCGACGCATCGGATGTGCTGGATAGATTAGAACTGACCAGAGAAGGGTATTTCCTGGTCAGCGCGCACCGCGAAGAAAATGTCGATCCAGAACCAAATTTGCGTCGTTTGGCTGCATCGCTGGATGAAATTGGCGAGCAATTTGGTCTGCCGATCATTGTATCCACCCATCCCCGGACGCAAAATCGCATTGACAGTATCGGGCTGAAGTTCGGCCCGAAAGTTAGGCTGTTGAAGCCGCTCGGGTTCATCGATTACAACAAACTGCAAATTTCCGCGAAGGCAGTTTTGTCGGACAGCGGCACGATAAGCGAAGAAGCGGCTATTCTGAATTTTCCGGCGCTAAATTTGCGTGAAACGCATGAGCGACCAGAGGGTATGGAGGAAACATCGGCCATGATGGTGGGCCTCGACGCGGAACGCATATTGCAGGGCTTGTCGATCCTTGAAAATCAGCCCCGCGGGGAAAATCGCCTGCTTCGGCTTCCGGCCGATTATAGCATGCCGAATGTGTCGGAAAAGGTTGTGCGCATTATTCACAGCTACACTGATTACGTGAACCGCACCGTTTGGAAGCGGTACTAGGGCGACCTATGCGGATTGCATTGATTGCCGAACATTTCCCGCCAATGCGGACATCTTGCGCCGTGCAAATGCGCGATCTGGCGCGCGAATTCAAGGCGCGCGGGCTGGATGTAACTGTGCTGGTTCCGTCGCACACGCAAGACGAGCCGTGGTTGTTAGAGGATTTCGAAGGAATAGAAGTCGTCCGCTTGAAAGCACCTGCCACAAGGGATCGAAACTACTTGATTCGGGTCTTCGGCGAATTTGTGATGCCATTTTCGATGTTGCGGAATTTTCGCGCATCCCCTGCCAATCATCGTAAGTTCGACGGTATCGCCTGGTACTCACCCTCAATATTTTTTGGGGCATTAATCTATGCGCTAAAAAGGCAGCACCAATGTCCGACTTTTCTGATCCTGCGCGATATTTTTCCGCAATGGGCCGCCGATCTTGGTGTTTTGCGGCGTGGTCCAGCCTACCATATGCTGGATCAGGTTGCCCGTTTCCAATATTCCGTGGCTGACACCATCGGTGTTCAAAGCCCGGGGGACTTGAAATATTTTGCCGACGCGATTGAACAGCGAGGCAAGCGAGTAGAGGTCCTGCAAAATTGGATGCGTCCGCAGGCAAGTGCGCCATGTTCGATTGATCTCTCCAACAGCTCGATCGCAGGACGGCAGATATTTGTTTACGCCGGCAATATGGGCTTGGCGCAGGGGATGGACAAACTGCTCGATCTCGCGACTTCAATGCGCGAAGAGAAACGGGCCGGTTTTGTGTTTGTGGGACGCGGCGGAGAAGCAGCAGCCCTGAAAGAGGAGGCATCCCGCCGGAAGCTCGATCAAACCTTCTTCTTTGACGAAATCGATCCTGATGAAATTCCCGGCCTTTATGCGCAATGCAGCGTTGGTTTGGTGGCGCTGGATGCGCGACACAAGGCGCACAACATACCCGGTAAATTCATCTCTTATATGCATGCAGGCCTTCCAGTCCTGGCAGCAGTCAATCAAGGCAATGACCTTGTCGAGCTGATCCACGGCGAACGGGTTGGTTTTGCATCGATCCACCCGGGCGGTACAGACCTGCCCGGAAAGGCAGAGCAGTTGCTCGATATGAACTCTGATCTGGAGCCAATGGGCAAGCGCGCCCACACTTTGGCCAAGTCGCTGTTTTCCGCAGCGCGGGCGGCAGAACAGATCCAATCCGCCCTGGGCTTGGCGGATGGCTCCATGCCAGCGACGAGACCTGTAGAGGAAACGAGTTGAAATGAAGCTGGCAATTGTGATGCTGACTAACGGCTTGCTAAGCGGAGGTGCCGCAAAGCATTTGCGGATTATAACCCCGCTGCTTGCGCAAGATGCGCGAATTCAGGATATGCGGATATTCGTGCCTCAAGGTTCCGCCGGAGGACTACCAAACGAAGCG
The DNA here is from genome assembly GCA_037968915.1 of Pontixanthobacter sp. GTDB lineage: Bacteria > Pseudomonadota > Alphaproteobacteria > Sphingomonadales > Sphingomonadaceae > Allopontixanthobacter. Next base: position 6,960 of record JBBKWK010000004.1, on the reverse strand, counting down.
GATATAGTCGAATTTCCCGTCAGTGGTCCCGGCTCAGACTTCAAACAGTTAAGGCAGGCCTTGCTCGAGTTTGGCCCCCAGGTGCTGTTCGTTCCCTCTGCACGTTACCTCGCCACACCGGGCGCCAGAACGGTGACTATGGTTCGCAATATGGAACCGCTTGAAACACCATTCCGAGGCAACCGGATGGTCGATAGGATAAAAAATCTGGCACGCCGCTATGCCGCATGGCGATCCAGCCGGAAAGCCGATCGAATCATCGCCGTGTCAGGCCATGTCGCAAATTATCTTGTCAGCAAATGGAATGTGCCCAAGGCAAAGATTGCGACAGTGTATCATGGTGTTGAAACACCGCCAGCGCCAAGACGTCCCACGTCGATCGACGGTTTGGGGGACCAAAAATTCATTTTCTCGGCAGGTTCGATCAGGCCTGCACGGGGGCTTCATGATCTGGTGGCGGCTATAGCTGACCCAGCAGTGCCAGAAGCCATTCATATGGTATTTGCGGGCCAAGTAGATGCTGGTGCTGAAGCGTATGAGCAGTCGCTTCATGACATGGCGACCCGGCTTGGGGTGGCCCACCGTATTCACTGGGCCGGGCGGCTGGGTCCTGCAGAAATGTCATGGTGTTTCAGTAACTCGGATCTTTTTGTCATGACTTCACGGGCCGAGGCATGTCCCAATACTGTCTTGGAGGCTTTAAGCCACGGCTGTTTGTCAGTGTCGGGCGCCAACGCACCAATGCCCGAATTTTTTGGTGAAGCGGCGGTCTATTACGAAAGCGGCGACAGTGCTTCATTGGCGCAGAAGATCTCTGAAACACTGGCGGCGTCTGAAACTGCAAGAGGAGCCCTGCGTGCAGCGGCTGCAGAACGGGCCAAGCTTTATACCTGGGAAACTTGTGCGAAGCGTACAGTCGAAGAACTGGTAATTTCACTAGCGTAGCAAGTTTTGATATTGCGACGACGCCCGCAATATCAGGCGAGAAAGCCGGTCATCCCTAGCGTGATTGATCTCCCCTCAGCCAAGCGCCGCAAGTCGAATTCGGCACCAGTCCCAGCGTCAAAAAACTCGATCGTGAGTGTTTGAGGAGCGTTAGCTGGACCGATCCCGGACGTGAACGAAGTCGCTGCGGTCAGCGCGGTGCCGCTGGTATTCCGTTGTATAACACATTGAATCGCCTGATTTTCTGCAGGGGTTCTTCCTCGGGTATCTAACATGAGCTTGTTGGGAGACGTCGCGGAAATCCGTGCGCCGTTTGCGAAAACAGCACCGATCTCTTCGGCTATTGGTGTCTTGGTTAGCCACGGCTGCGCGCTTTCGATGCGGGACACATAATTTGATGCCAGTTCGGGGCTACCAATGGCGCCGATCCGATGTTGTAACAGACCTAAATGGCGCGTGATTACGATTGAAAAGGCATGCCAGGGCTGCGATCCAAGCGAAAACCCGCCGGAATGTACATCAAGCTGAGCGAACAGGTTGGCCCCGGTGAATGCGCGCGGATCATTTCCACCGCGGAATTCCGCGCCGACTTTCATCAGCGCGTTTGATACGGTGTAATCCTGACCGAGCAAATGGACGCCGGTGAGCGACCATTCGTTGTAATTTTTTGTATCGACTTCAAACAGATGGCTGAATTTTGTCTCTCTAGCGGTTGAAACAAACACATCGTGCACATGACAATCTCCTGCCATTCGCAGAGGCACGCCATTCGATTCAGTTGCCTCCAAATGCAGGCCGCGGATAAATGTACCGTGAAGATCAGCTCCAATCTCGCGGGACTCCATGCAAATAATGTTTTCGAGCTGATTGCCGTTTCCGTGGACTTGAATTCCGATAGCACAGCGCATCAAGGTGATATCCTGGACGATTCCGACATTTCCGTTCACCAACAAGCCGGTGCCGTTGGGCGCTTCCCTCATCCATAGGCCCGATAATATGCCCTCTGTCCCGAATTGGATTCCTTCCGAGCCAAATTCGCAAACATGGGTAAGTCTGGGTTGGTTTCTCCCATAGAAGGCAAGGCCGGAAAGCATGAGCTTTTGCGCACCATTACCACGGTCGCTCCACCATTTCCCGGCAGTACCTTCCCGGCACCAGAAATTGGAGGTTTGTCGTCCTGTCCCGATCAGTGTCGTGTAGGGATATAGGGTAATCTGGCCGCATAGATAATTCCCCGAGGAAACCATCAATGCTCGGGCTGGAGTGCGGCCTTGGCCATAGGCCCAATCAATTGCCGCCTGAATGGCTTTCGTGCTGTCGGTTCCGGTCTGACTTTGCGGATCGAAATCAGCCACTGCGCCAAATTCTTCGAGAAATTTGAATTCGGCGGCCCCAATCGACGCAGCAGCGGCTTGCGGGTTGCCCGAGGCCATCTGCGTCGCCGCAAGTAGAGCGGGGGCAGAGTTTGCAATCAAATTCCGGCGGGTCAAATCCATTCAGCGATACCTATGTATTAACTGGGGGCCGAGCTGTCACTGCCTAAGGGTCCGGTGCGTCCTGCGCCAAATGCAAACGCGCCGACAAAAAGAGGCAGATAGGCAACCGCTAAGCCGGCCAAAGGATAAATCCAGCCCTTTGCGGTCATCCAAGCAATAGGAAAAAGGAATAGCCAGTTTATTGCAACGACGTACATTGTTACGGGCAGATGCCGACCAATTTTGATTGCCAGATGCTGATAGGCATGCGTCCGGTGCGCTTCATGTATTCTATCCCGTCTGGCGATACGGCGCAGAAGGGTAAGAGTGGCATCGGTGACAAATATCGCAGGCAAGATTGCAATCGCCATACCAACTGCTGGATCGACCTGCCAGCCAGCCAAAATAATAGCGCCAATTGTCAGGCCCAGAAATCCGCTGCTTGCATCTCCCATGAAAATGCGGGCGGGTGGCCAGTTCCACCACAGGAATCCAAGCGCCGCGGCACTTGTCAGCACTAGGGGCAAAACAACTCCAAAGTCACCGATTGTGTTCGAGATAATCAGCGCAGCACCCAAGGTTACGCTGGCAGCTTCCGACGCTGCCAAGCCATCAATACCATCCATGAAATTGAATAGATTGATCAGCCAGGCGATAGCAAAAACAGCGCCGACCAATGCCAATGCTGGCGATATGTTGTTCGGTAGCCCCAGCCAGCCGAGCGATGGCAGGCCGACCCAGAGAGTGACCCATGCAGCCGCAGACAGATGGACTAGTAGCCGGACGATTGCGGGAACGTGCCCGTTGTCGTCAATCCAGCCCACCACCCCAACCAGAGCGCCGCCTCCGATAAAGCCAACCGCCCAGCTTGCCGGGAATCCGAACCAGATTGAAGCTGCCAACGTTCCGCAGAGCGAACAGACAATAATCGATATCCCGCCCCCGCGCGGAGTTGGTACCTTGTGCGAGCTGCGTTCGTTCACTTCGTCCAGCATTTTCCGGGACAACGCAAAGCGACGCATCTGGCCAGTCAGCCACAGGGCCGCGAGAAACGAAATGCTAGATAGAATTGTCAACCAGATCGGTGCTGGAACCTGACCCACAAATGCCGAAGCAACCATTTGGTTGGTAAATGTCTCTGGCGTCACAGAGAGCTCGCGCTTTCCACCCTGTAGGCATCCGTTGTTTGTTTGATCCCCTCTGCAACGGTGAAGGGCGGTACCCATTCAAGCAGATTGCGGGTTTCCTGACAGTCCACTGCGAGCGAACCAAAGACTCGCTGGGCAATGTGCTCCCGGCCGCCGATACGTGCGGCTAGTTTCATAAGTCCCAGTGGGAATGCAAACAGGCGTGCCGGCTTGCCAAGTGCGTTTGCCAGACTCTCGATCAGGCCTGCGGTGGACAGGTCCTCCCCGTCACTCGCTAAAAAATGGCGGTTGGCGGCTTCCGGATGGGTGATGGCATGGCGCACAAGGTCCGCAAGATTATCAACAAAAATCATCGAACGGCGATTGTCGATCGTCTTGAGCGGTAAGGGCACCCGGCGGTCAACTAACCTCATTAACGTTCGAAAGTTGGCCCTCACACCCGGCCCGTAAACTAGCACTGGACGGATGATCGTTACGTCCATTCCGCCAAGTTCGGAAATGTTCAACAGACCCTGTTCCGCTTCCATTTTTGAAATTCCGTAAGGATCGACAGGGCGCGGCAGACTTTGCCGGCTGTATGGCGCTTCTGGCTCTGCCTGCTCTCCATTGACCTTAATGGAACTGATAAACACCATCCGGCGCACCCCCACCTTGGCGGCTGCCTGAGCCAGAGCGAGTGTGCCGTCGCGATTGATCCGGCGGTATTCAGTGAGCGGATCTTGGCTTTCGTCCTGCATTACATGGACGCGGGCCGCACAATGAACGACCGCATCCACTCCGTCTAAAATTCCGAACCAGTTGCCATCATCATCATCAGTGACGCCTGGATCCAATTCGGGCGCGCGAGCCCAGCTCGCACCTTGTGGAAGGTCATGCAACTCGCTCCGTGCGGCAGCGCGCACTGCAAACCCGGCAGCGGCCAAGCTTCTGACGCCCGCTCGCCCCACAAAACCGTTGGCACCTGTAACCAAGACAATCATGCCCGCAGTGTCTTTCCGTTTCAATTTCCCGCATAAATATTACGCCGGTGGCGCCTAGGGAAAATTGATTGTTTCCTCAAGCGCATCGGCGCCATGCACCCCACCAGCATGATATCGCGGGCTTTAACCAGTGTTCAATCTGCGATCAGGCAGCTTCCATATCTTTGTCATCGGCCCTTTTATATTCAGGGACCAATTTGCCCAAGATAACTAGCGCGCCGTGAGAGTCCCCAAGGGACAAAAACTGTCTCAATGCGTCAAGTTGCGGGTCCAGTTCCGCGGCTGGCACATGGTATTCACGCGCACGCATGATCCGCACATGGTCGGTTGCTTCGCTGCAATCATCGATCAATAATTCTTCATACAGCTTTTCTCCGGGCCTTAAGCCAACCTCGACAATTTCAATGTCTCCGTCAGGCGTTTCCGGCCCTTTCAACACATGACCGCTCAATTCGACCATCGTCAATGCGAGGTCGTAAATCCGCACCGGCTTGCCCATGTCGAGCAGAAATAGATCTCCACCCTGCGCCATGGCTCCGGCTTGAATGACCAATTCCGCAGCCTCCGGAATTGTCATGAAAAAGCGCGTTATATCGCGATGTGTCAGTGTGACGGGGCCGCCCAACGCAATCTGACGTTCAAATTGCGGAACCACCGAGCCGCTTGACCCCAACACATTGCCAAATCGCACGATAGCGAACCGTGTCGGAGCGGAGGCTCCGTTTGCGGCCTGCAAGATCAATTCGCAAACGCGCTTGGATGCGCCCATGACATTGGTCGGCCGCACCGCCTTATCGGTACTGATCAGGATGAAATTTGCGGTCCCGATACGGCGCGCGGCATTGGCCGTATTGCGGGTGCCGATTATATTGTTGCGCAGCCCAGCGATAACATTCGCCTCGACAAGCGGCACATGTTTGTACGCAGCGGCATGGAAAACGGTCTCGGGCCTGAACCTTTCGAACAGCCGATTTACCGCTTGTTCGTCAGCAACGTTGAGCAGTTGCGCATCCAGCTGGAACGACAAATTGCTGGATTCTCGTAGAAGAGTTAGTTCCCGCTCAACCTGATACAGTGCGGGTTCGGACATCTCGACCAAGACCAACAGCTTTGGGCGGAGGCGCGATATCTGACGACATAATTCGCTTCCGATCGAGCCACCGGCACCCGTTACCATGACGGTTTTTCCGGCGATTGTTCGATCGAGCAATGACTGAATCGGCGCCACGGGATCGCGGCCGAGCAAATCCTCAATCTTGATTGCGCGCATGCTGCTGATTGAGACTTCGCCATCAACCAGCTCTTGCATGCTGGGAAGCGTTTGCACCTTCACCCGCAGCGACATGAGCCGGTTCACGATCCGCTTGCGTTCCGACCGTGAGATCGAGGGGAGAGCAAGGAAAATTGTGTCGACCGAACCCTCCTTGACCAGCTTGGCCAATCGGGATGTATGCGAAATGGAAACCCCATCGAGATGCTGATTGTCCAGCCGCCGATTGTCATCAACAAATCCGACCAAAACGAAGTTTCGGTCATGCCGCAAAGAAATCGCCAATTGTTGGCCTGCAACACCTGCGCCGTATATCAGTGTGCGCTTTATATCTCCGCTAAATCCTTGATCACGCAGAATTTCCACAAAGAAGTATCTTGCGCAAATTCGGCTCATCGCCAGTAGGAAGAAAAACAGGAGCGGCAACAAAACGCCGATCGTCCGCGGTACGCCAGATACACCTGCAAAGGTAAAAATCGAGACAAGAGGCAAAGCCAATATCAAGACGGACGTGCCCAGCTGCAAGATAGTTCTGGAGCCGGCAAATCGAACGATTGATCGATATGTGCCTGTGAACAGAAACAGTGGCGGGAATATAAGTAAAGTGGTCGCCATTACCTTCAAAACCGGCGGAGTAAAAAACTGCCAAACACCAAGCCGCAGAGAAAATGCCAGCCAAATCGCCGAGACACAGAGCACAGAATCGATCGCAAGGACGACATAGCGTTTGACGGAACGATCAAGCCCGAGCGCCCATTTCAAGACGCTCGAAAATTGCTTGAATAAATTTCCCTCACGGAAATCGCGACTAGTCATTCAGGCCACCCTGGTTCGTTCAAATTCTGCGCATACGCTGCAACTGCAAACCTTCGACCGGATGTCGAACATTCAGACGAGACAAGTGTCAATTGTCCCCAATTGCATCCCTCAATTCAAAAAAGATAGCGGGACGACGCTAAGATGCGGGCCAATTGGCTGAAATCATATGAACCATAGATTGCTCAATCCAGTGCGATATCCGGCGCGTCTTCCTGTTTCATGCCGACTACGTGATAGCCTGCGTCTACGTGGTGGACTTCCCCTGTGACCCCTGAAGACAGGTCGGACAGGAAATAGACACCCGATCCGCCAACATCATCGAT
>JBBKWK010000003.1:0-4501 GCA_037968915.1 Pontixanthobacter sp. | reverse complement strand
AACATCGTCCACATTGCGCATTCGAGCGCGCCTGTATCGGAACCCGGCATAATCCCGACAAGGTAATCGTCAGGCACGCCAAGCAATTCACGCGTCAGGTCGATGGCATATTTCAGCCGCGCCTTGCCGGTGGCAGAGCGATGCGAACGCCCGAGGGCTTCGGTTTTGAGATTGGAGGCCGACCAGCCAGGAAATTTGGCGGTGGGACCGGACGAAAAAAATGGGCGCTTAGGTTTGAGCGCAGGTTCGTTCAACATGTATTCTCTCCTTACAGAGAGCTCGCGCGGCGTTGGGACCGCGTGGCCCGAGGGCGGCTCTAGTGCTGCACTGCAACAAGTCAAGCGACGATCGAGAATTATAGGTGGTAAGCCGGAAGCGTTGGACCGGATCCTATGCGGCCCAACTCTGGCGCATTGACGAAGTGTATCTACGCCCCCTCGCCAAGCAGGCGTTTGACCTTTATGGCCTTCGGGCAATGGAACTGTCTGACCTTCGTATCGCCCTGTTTAGCGGCAATTATAATATGACGCTGGACGGCGCCAACAAGGCGCTGAATCGGCTAGTCGAATATTTGCTGCGCCAGGGTGCGGCTGTGCGGGTCTATTCGCCGACCGTAGCCCAGCCTGCTTTCAAGCCGCAGGGTGATCTGGTCAGCGTTCCTTCGTTCGCCATTCCCGGCCGTAGCGAATACCGCATGCCAGTGGGAATCAGCGCCAGGACGCGGGACGATTTGACCAAATTCGCCCCGAATTTGCTACATATCGCATCCCCTGATTTCAGCGCCCGGGCGGCAGTCCGTTGGGCCAAGGCGCGCGATCTGCCGGTGCTGGCGTCGGTCCATACAAGGTTTGAAACCTACCCCCGCTATTACAAACTGGGCTTTCTGGAAGCGCCGCTGGAGGCATGGATTCGCGAGCTATACAGGCGGTGCGATGCGCTGGTGACTCCATCGGAAAGCATGGTCGACGTCTTGCGAGAGCAGGATATGAATGACGATATTTCGATCTGGTCACGCGGGGTGGACCGGACATTGTTCGATCCGGGCAAGCGCGATCTGGCATGGCGGCGCAGTCTGGGCATTGCTGACGGTGACGTGGCGATTGCCTTCCTTGGCCGGTTGGTGATGGAAAAGGGGCTGGACGTGTTCGCCGACACGATTGTGGAGCTGCGAAAACGCGATATTGCGTATAAGGTACTGGTGATTGGTGACGGTCCGGCACGCAAGTGGTTCGAACAGGCTTTACCGGGCGGTATTTTCGCCGGGTTCCAGACCGGCGCGGATCTGGGCCGGGCGCTCGCCAGTTCGGACGTATTTTTCAATCCTTCGGTAACCGAGACATTCGGTAATGTGACGCTTGAAGCTATGGCCAGCGGATTGCCCGTGGTTGCCTCTGCCGCGACGGGCAGCACCAGTCTGGTGCAGGACGGTGTGTCGGGAGCGTTGGTACCGCCGGGCAAAGCCATTGCCTTCGCCGAAGCGATTGCGCCTTACCTGACCGACGATGCATTGCGCATGGCCCACGGCGCTGCTGGCGAACAACGCAGCCTCGATTTCAGCTGGGATGCGATTAATCAGACGGTAGCGGATACCTATCTTCGCCTGATTGGTACGCGAGCCGGTTCGGCGGTCAACCAGGAAATCAGGTCAGAACCCCTTTCCCGGCCATCCGCCGTGCATAAAGAAACAAGCCGAATGTGATCACCCAGATGGCTGCGGCAAACAGGTCTTGCCCGGTGCTCTGCATACTTTCCGGCACCTGAGCGACCATGCGCTGGTAATAAGTCGTGCCGAACAGGCCGATGATTGAAATTCCGTAAGACCATACGGCCAGCTTTTTCCGCAGCAACAACAGAAGCGAGCCCAGCGCGCAGCCCCATACACCCAAAGCCCAGAAAGCCACCGCCCAAGCCGGGAAACTGTAGAAATACTCAAGCTGTTCGGGCGGGAAACCCATCCCCTCTAACTGGCCCAGCTCGGTCGCCATATAGCTGAATACGCCGCCCAGGTTCCACAGCAAGGAGACGCCGCCGATGGCCCACAGGTGCCACGGAGCCTTTTTGGTTAGAACGCCCATCGCAATCCCTCTCCACATAAATTTTTCTAATGCTTCCACCCTAGACTTATCGCCGTGGATGGCAAATTCTGCGCCAGTCGCTACGTAAGGCCGATGGCTGATCTGTTTGGCGAATCCGTGCCTGAGGGTGCTGCGACTGCGACGACGCGCGAGGATGCGCCGCTGGCCGACCAGCTGCGCCCGCGTGCGCTGGATGAAGTGGTCGGGCAAGATCATTTGACCGGACCGGAGGGCGCGATTGGCCGGATGGTTGCGGCAGGCAAATTATCGTCCATGATCCTGTGGGGACCGCCGGGAACAGGAAAGACAACCATTGCGCGCTTGCTCGCCGATGCAGTGGGGATGCGTTTTGCTGCGGTCAGCGCAGTATTTTCCGGCGTGGCTGATCTCAAGAAGGAATTCGCGGCGGCAGATATGGCCGCAGCTGCTGGCCAGCGTACGCTGCTGTTTGTAGATGAAATCCACCGCTTCAACCGCGCGCAGCAGGATGGTTTCCTCCCGTTTGTCGAACGCGGCACGGTGACACTGGTCGGGGCAACGACCGAAAACCCCAGTTTCGCGCTCAACGCCGCCTTACTCAGCCGGGCACAGGTGTTGATCCTGCAGCGGCTTGATCAATCCGCGCTCTCAACCCTGCTGGCGCGGGCAGAGGGGCTGGAGGGGCCCCTGCCGCTAACTTCGGACGCTCGTGATGCGCTGGTTGCTTCTGCCGATGGTGACGGGCGCTTTCTGCTCAATCAGGCAGAGACATTGTACTCGGCGCAAATTGCCGATCCGCTCGATCCTGCGGCGTTGGGAAAATTCCTGCAACGCCGGGTCGCCGTCTATGACAAGGATCGCGACGGGCATTACAATCTGATTTCAGCGCTGCATAAAAGCCTGCGCGGGTCCGATCCGCAGGCGGCGCTTTATTACATGGCGCGGATGCTTACAGCGGGGGAGGAACCGCTTTATGTGTTGCGCCGGCTGGTTCGGTTCGCGTCTGAAGACATCGGGCTGGCCGATCCCCAGGCGCTGGTGCAATGCCTCACGGCCAAAGATGCGTATGAATTTCTTGGCAGCCCGGAAGGTGAGTTGGCAATTGTGCAGGCCTGTCTGTATTGCGCCACCGCCCCAAAATCGAACGCCGCCTACGCCGCGCAGAAATCAGCATGGAAAAGCGCGAAGGAAACCGGATCGCTGGCCCCGCCCGCGCATATTCTCAACGCCCCGACCAAGCTGATGAAGGACATCGGCTACGGCGCGGGCTATGCCTATGACCACAATGCGGATGACGGATTTTCCGGAGCCGATTACTGGCCGGAGGAAATGGAAGCGCAGGATTATTACCAGCCAGTGGAACGTGGGTTTGAGCGCAAAATTCGTGAGCGTCTGGAGTATTGGGAGCGCAAACGGCTGGAAATGCGCGGGGTGTAATGGCGAATCGCTTCCGGCATTTCATCGCCATCGACTGGTCCGGCGCTGCGGGAGAGCGGCACAAAGGAATTGCCTTGGCCCAGTGCGATGCGGGTGGCGGCGCGCCAACGCTGGTTCGGCCTGACCATGTCTGGTCGCGGCCTGATGTACTTGGCTATCTATGCCGCGATCTACCGGCAGATAGTTTGGTCGGCATGGATTTGGGTATCGCCCTGCCTTTTGCCGATTGCGGAGCCTATTTTCCTGGCTGGGCCGACAGCCCACCCGGCGCGCAATCCCTGTGGGCGATGGTTGACGAAATTTGCGCGGACGATCCTCATCTTGGCTCCGCGAGCTTTGTCGATCATCCCGCCGCCAGCCGGTATTTTCGGCGCCATGGCGGGCGCGAAGGTGATTTGTTTCAAGCGGCTGACGCGCCGGACCGGCGCGGACGATTGCGAGTGACCGAGGGGCAGCAGGCAATGATCGGCTGCACGCCCTACAGCAATTTCAATCTGGTCGGCGCGGCGCAGGTCGGCAAGTCGAGCCTGACCGGGATGCGGGTGCTGCACCGATTGCGCGGAAAAATCCCTGTTTGGCCAATTGATTCGCTGACGAAGTCGGGAAGCACTATCGTCGAAATCTACACCACGATCGCTGCAATGGCGGGCGGGCGGACTGCCGGCCGCAGCAAAATGCGCGGAACGGAGGATCTGAACGCCGCGCTTGCGAATCTCGGTAGTCCCACTCTCGATACGAAGGGACCGATGGACGATCACCGCTGCGACGCATTGCTTACTGCGGCATGGTTGCGCCAAGCTTCCGGCAGGCCAGAATTGTGGCGCCCCACCGGACTGACAAAGCAAATTGCCTTAACCGAGGGCTGGACCTTCGGCGCAGTTTGACGCATGGGGCGCGAAGCGCGACAAATTCCAAGGAGTTTTGTCTGCCAGGGCCGGCTTAGCTCAGTTGGTAGAGCACCTGATTTGTAATCAGGGGGTCAGGAGTTCGAATCTTCTAGCCGGCACCAT
>JBBKWK010000002.1:0-14313 GCA_037968915.1 Pontixanthobacter sp. | reverse complement strand
GGTTCTGCCCAAACTGACCATCCCGACACTAGTAATTTGGGCGATGGACGACTTGGCCCTGCCCCCATCCAATCTTGAAGGGCTGGACGATATCATCGACGATCTGACACTGGTTCAGGTCCCCGATTGTGGCCATTTCGTGCCGTGGGAAGCGCCCGACCAATTCAACGCCGCGCTGGAGGAATTTCTGGAACGGACCGCCTGACCGCTAGAACCATTCTGCCCATGCCCCGTGCGGATGGCCGCAGCCAAGCAATTGCGGTTCCTCCCCGCCGGGACAGTACTGGACACGCAATTCGTGGCGGAAAGTTTCGCGGTTTGTCTCCAGCGAAATCCACGCCAGCGGGCTTTCCGGGGTCGCTTCTGCCCCCGCACCTGTCATCGCGGCTTCGATATGGTTGCGGGTTTCCTGCGCCAGATATTGCCAGACGATGGAATGGAACAGCACCCGGGTCACCCCGGCCTGCGGCGCCGCTGCCAGCATCTCGTCAACAAAAGCCCCGGCATCCTGATGTGCAATAGCCGGCGGCTTTTCAGCAGCCAATGCGATTGCCGCATCGATCCGTCCGATCCGCTGGCTGACTTCTGGCCACACATAGCTTTTAAGTTTCAGCGCCATGGCCGGATCGCGCAGATTGATCGGCGCCTGGTCACAGCCACGGATAGAGACAATTTGCACCGGCGTGTCGGGTGGCGGCATCCCGCGCCATTCGGGTATAATCCGCATCGGTGATCCCTCTGGCCCCGCAGTTACCCCGCCGAGATCGTAATAATAACGGTCCATCATGGTATTAACGCCCGCGCTTGCGCCTAACTCATAGAGTGCGAACTTTGGCCCCAAGCGCTGGGAGAGCCATTTCAGCCCGCTCATAAAGGCCCATGACCGACCCGCTTCATTGGTTTGAGGGGGCCCGTCGAGCCACGGCAGCAACTGCGTGTCATATTTCTCGACCAATCCCAGCACGATAGCGTCGACTTGCGCCTGATCGGTTACCAACCCCGCATAGACCGGCTCCAGCCGCCGATCTTCGCCAGTCAGTAGCAAGTTATGCAACGCCCCAGCCAGCCGCAGTGGCAGCGCGTCCTCGACAACTTTGCCTTGCCAATTGGCCATCCGGCGGCCCGTTGCGGTGTCGCTATCCAATATACCAAGCTGCGCGCGCACAACCCTTCCTGTGCAGGGCGCGCCTGCTTCTTCCGCATGGCGGGCCTGCCATTCGATCCCCCCAGAAACAGTGCCGATGTCCATAATCGCAGCCGCCATGCCCTTATCCTTCTATCCATTGCCCTTTGCCGCCTGTGCCACTATCTGCCGCCCCATGCCGCAATTGCTAACTTTCGCTGTCCCAAAGGGACGCATCCTTGACGAAGCGCTGCCCTTGATGGCCCGTGCAGGCGTGGTGCCTGACGATGAGTTTCACGACAAGGCCAACCGTTCGCTCAGCTTCGCCACCACCAGCGACGAAATGCGGTTGATCCGCGTCCGCGCGTTCGATGTCGCAACATTTGTCGCGCACGGCGCAGCCCAGATCGGCATTGTTGGCTCCGACGTGATCGAGGAATTTGACTACGCCGACCTTTATGCCCCGGTCGATCTGGACATTGGCCATTGCCGTCTGTCGGTCGCCGAGCCGAAAGACGGCGCCGGCACTGTCGATGGAGCGAGCCACCTGCGCGTTGCTACCAAATATCCCAACATCACCCGTCGCCATTTCGAAGCGCAAGGCATTCAGGCCGAATGCGTCAAGCTGAACGGCGCGATGGAGCTCGCCCCCAGCCTTGGCCTGTCTGGCCGCATCGTTGACCTTGTTTCCTCTGGCGCAACATTGAAACAGAACGGACTGGTCGAAACCAGCCGGATCATGGAAATTTCCGCACGGCTGATCGTCAATCGTGCCGCGCTGAAGACCGACGCCCGGGTGGCAGCACTGGTCGAAGCGTTTCGCAAGAGCGCTCAAAGCGGCGAGGTAGCGGCCTGATGCAGATGCTCAAGACCAGCGATGACGGCTTTGAAAGGGCATTCAAGAAGATTGTCGAAGATCGGCGCGAAAGTGACAGCGATGTCGCGAAGGGCGTGACCGCAATTCTGGGCGAAGTGCGCCGCCGCGGCGATGCGGCGCTGGTCGAATATTCCGCCCGTTTCGATAACCACAGCCTTACACAAGACGATGATTGGCGCGTTTCTGCAGGCACCTGCCGCGCCGCATTTGAGGCGCTAGACGATGAATTGCGCGACGCGCTGGTCCTCGCCGCAGACCGTATTCGTGCCTATCACAAAGCACAATTGCCTGCAGACCGTGATTACACAGACAATATCGGGGTTAGAATGGGCGCCCGCTGGCAGCCAGTTGATGCAGCAGGCCTGTATGTTCCAGGTGGCCGCGCGTCGTATCCATCATCGCTGCTGATGAATGCAATTCCCGCCAAGGTTGCTGGCGTTGAGCGGCTTGCCGTAGTTACACCCACGCCGAGGGGCGTAATTAATCCGCTGGTGCTGGCTGCTGCGCACCTTGCGGAGGTGGATGAAGTATGGCGAGTGGGCGGTGCGCAAGCAGTCGGGGCATTGGCTTATGGCACCGAGCGGATTGCGCCGGTCGATGTAATTACCGGACCCGGTAATGCCTGGGTGGCTGAGGCCAAGCGCCAACTTTATGGCGTGGTCGGGATTGATATGGTCGCGGGTCCATCCGAGATATTGGTAATTGCAGACAATAAGAACGATCCGGAATGGATTGCCGCCGATCTGCTTAGCCAAGCCGAACACGACCCCAACGCCCAGTCGATCCTGATTACAGATGACGAGAAATTCGCATGGCAGGTTGAAGACCGGGTCGATGTACAATCCTCGATGCTCTCGACCATGAAAACGGCGCGTGCAAGTTGGGATTCGCATGGCGTTATGATTGTGGTCGAAACGCTCGATCAGGCAATCCCGCTCGCCAATCGGCTGGCGGCGGAACATGTCGCGTTGGCGGTGGACGATCCCGACGCGATGTTTGCCAAAATCCGGCACGCAGGAAGTGTTTTTCTGGGCCGGAATACTCCCGAGGCGATCGGCGATTATGTCGCCGGGCCGAACCATGTTCTGCCGACCGGGCGCCGGGCACGCTTCGCCAGCGGTCTATCGGTACTCGACTTCATGAAGCGCACCAGCTTCCTTTCAGCTGACCAGAATTCGCTTGCCGCAATCGGTCCGGCTGGCATCGCGCTGGCCAATGCGGAAGGCCTTCCGGCCCATGCCAAATCTATTGAAATGAGATTGAAATGAATTCCGCTAATCAGGCTCCAAAATCGCAGGCCCGCTCGGTTGCACGTCTCGCCGCTGTCCAGGCGTTGTACCAGCAGCAGATGGAAAATACTGCATTGACGAGGCTGCTCAACGAATTCCACCAGCACCGTCTGGGGCAGGAGATAGAAGACGACCAATATGCGGAGGCTGAGGTCGATTTCTTTGACGATATCGTCAGCGGCGTAGACGCCCGGCGTGACGAAATCGACGAGCTGCTACAATCGAAACTGGCCGAAGGCTGGAAGATCGCACGGCTGGACAAGACAATGGTCCAGATCCTGCGCTGCGGCACGTATGAGCTGCTGGCCCGCGCCGATGTTTCTAAGAAAATCGTGATCAGCGAATATATCGATGTGGCGCATGCGTTCTTCGACGAGAAAGAAGCAAATTTTGTCAACGGTGTGCTGGACTCGATCGGCAAGGCCGTGCGCCCGTGAGCGATGCCTCCCTTGGCGGGGAGGAAGCATTGATCGCGGCATTGCGCGCGTTGGCGACCCATCCTGCTGCGCGCGGTTTGGCGGATGATGCGGCGGTGTTGGAAGTCGGATCCGAGACTTTGATCCTGACGCAGGACAGCATGGTCGAGGGCGTCCATTATTTGCCTCAGCAAGATATGGCAGATGTCGCGTGGAAGCTGGTCGCGACCAATTTGTCCGACCTCGCAGCCAAGGGCGCAGCGCCGCTCGGAGTCTTGTACACCCACATGCTCGGCGCAAATGATGCGGATTTTATCAGCGGATTGACCGAAGTTCTGGCGACGTATGAAATCCCACTGTTGGGCGGAGATACCGTATCTGCGAACGGCCCTCGCTGTTTCAGCCTGACCGCGATTGGCCGCGCCACGTATGTTCCTGTCCCATCCCGATCCGGCGCGGCGCCGGGAGACGCGCTTTATCTTTCGGGACCAGTCGGTGGGGCAATGATGGGATTTGAGGCATTGCGGGACGGGCTGGAGCAGAGCTCCACCTCCTATCGCCGACCGATCCCCCTGCTGGCGGAAGGCCGCGCGATTGCACCGTTGGTGACCGCGATCATGGACGTGTCTGACGGGCTGCTGCTCGACGCAAGCCGGATGGCCGATGCGAGCAATGTCACCGCCATGATAAACAGCGCCGCAATCCCGATCGCAGCCCCGGAAAGCCGCCGCGCCGATGCAATGCGTTGGGGAGATGATTATCAATTGCTGTTCACTGGCCCGGCGGATACCGATTGGTCAATTCCGGTTCATCGGATCGGCCAGATCGAAGCCCGACAGGGCACTGCGCTGCTGATTGACGGACTTGCTCCCGGTTCACGCGACACCCTTGGCTATCGTCACTCAAATTAGAGCCTCTACGCTTGCCAACAGGGTAACCTTTTAGGGGGCTTGCGCCTCCTCGCCGCGTCCCTATAGGTACCGCGCAAGCAGGACCTGTGACAGCAGGCCGCTTTCTATTCGATCCACTGGGAAGGGGATTCACGTGAATCTTGTACTTATTTCAATCGGGCTGGGGCTGCTCGCCATCATTTATGGCATCGTCACCAGCCGCCAAGTGCTGAGCGCTGATGCCGGCAACGCGAAAATGCAGGAGATTGCCGGGGCCATTCAGGAAGGCGCTCAAGCCTATCTGAAACGCCAATATGCCACCATCGCCATGGTTGGCGTGGTAGTAGCGGTGATCGTTTACATTTTCCTCGGGACTATTTCCGCGACCGGTTTCGTCGTCGGTTCGATCCTGTCGGGCGTCGCAGGCTTTATCGGGATGAACATCTCGGTCCGCTCCAACGTCCGCACCGCTGCCGCTGCGCAGACCGGATTGCAGGCGGGTCTGACCGTCGCATTCCGTGCAGGTGCCGTTACTGGCATGCTGGTGGCAGGCCTCGCCCTGCTGGCGATCTCCGGGTTTTTCTATGTGATGACCACCCAGATGGGTCTCAATCTGACGGTACTCGAAGAAAAGCGTGAAGTTATTGACGCACTCATCGGGCTGGCGTTCGGCGCATCGCTGATTTCGATCTTCGCCCGGCTTGGTGGCGGGATTTTCACCAAGGCCGCTGACGTGGGCGCTGATCTGGTGGGCAAAGTCGAAGCCGGAATTCCGGAAGACGATCCACGTAACCCTGCCACTATCGCTGATAATGTCGGCGATAATGTCGGCGATTGCGCTGGTATGGCTGCCGATCTTTTCGAGACTTACGTTGTGACCGTAGGCGCCACTATGGTGCTAACCGCGTTGCTGCTGACCAATCTGGGCGAAGAAGGCCTGCTGGCCTTGATGAGCCTGCCATTGCTGGTTGGCGGTGTCTGCATCGTCACCTCGATCATCGGGACCTACATGGTTCGCCTCGGTTCTTCGAACAACATCATGGGCGCGCTGTACAAGGGCTTCATTACCACGGCAGTTCTGTCGATCCCGGCAATTTACTGGGCGACCGAATATGCCATCGGCATGGGCACGGTCTATACCGTTGACGGTCAGACCTTCACCGGCATGTCCCTGTTCTGGGCGATGATGGTGGGTCTTGCGGTTACCGGCCTGATTATCTGGATCACCGAATATTACACCGGCACACAGTTCCGTCCGGTGCGGTCGATCGCGAAATCATCCGAAACCGGACATGGCACCAACGTCATCCAAGGTCTCGCAATCAGTCTTGAATCGACCGCCTTGCCAACGCTGGTGATCGTGGTTGCGATTATCGTAACCCATCAACTTGCGGGCCTGATGGGCATTGCCTTCGGGGCAACTGCCATGCTGGCTCTCGCCGGGATGGTCGTGGCGCTGGATGCATATGGTCCGGTTACCGACAATGCTGGCGGTATCGCGGAAATGGCCGATCTGGACGAAAGCGTGCGGGAAAAAACCGACGCGCTGGATGCTGTCGGGAACACCACCAAGGCGGTTACCAAGGGCTATGCCATCGGTTCCGCCGGACTGGCTGCATTGGTGCTGTTCAGCGCCTATACGGCCGATCTGAAGGAGTTTTTCCCTGATCTGCAAGTCAGCTTCAGTCTGGAAAACCCCTATGTGATCGTGGGCTTGCTGCTGGGCGCATTGCTGCCTTATCTGTTCGGGGCCATGGGCATGACTGCCGTGGGCCGCGCTGCTGGTGATGTGGTCAAGGATGTCCGCGCGCAGTTCGCTGCCGATCCGGGCATTATGGCGGGCACTTCGCGTCCCGACTATGCCCGCACGGTGGACCTTGTGACCAAGGCTGCGATCAAGGAAATGGTGATCCCCTCGATGCTGCCGGTACTGGCACCGATCGTGGTCTATTTCGTGATCACGGCAGTGGCGGGTCAGGCCAATGGCTTTGCCGCATTGGGCGCATTGCTGCTGGGCGTGATCGTTTCGGGTATCTTCGTGGCACTATCCATGACCGCCGGCGGCGGCGCGTGGGACAATGCCAAGAAATACATCGAAGATGGCAATCACGGCGGCAAAGGCTCCGAAGCGCATAAAGCTGCGGTGACCGGCGATACTGTGGGCGATCCATACAAGGATACTGCGGGACCAGCGGTGAACCCGATGATCAAGATCACCAACATCGTTGCACTGTTGCTGCTGGCGGCACTTGCAGCGGGTTGATCTATATCTAAATATTCAGGCGATTGATTTCTTTGAAGTCAGTCACTTAAGTTAAGAAAGAGGCGCGGATACCAGAAGGTATTCGCGCCTCTTTATTTGGGCTCATTATCCGCATTAATTTTTCATCAGCAACACTCTGCTATTCGCGGGGTGCGGCGCAATCAGCCGTGCGATGTAAGGGTTAACGGTTGGCCAGCCTTCCGCTCCAACAGAAATATCAACATGAGCGGCTCCTGACGCCGCCAGCAGCCGCTATGGCCGATGGGATAACCGTAATCGACTGGCGCGATTTCGCGGGCACCGAAGCAATTGCCGAGTGGGACCATTTGGCGCAGGATCCGAGCGAACCAAATCCCTTTTTCGAAAGCTGGAACCTGCTCCCCGCGATGGCCAATCTGGACCGCGACGGCAACGCACAGATCGCCGTTTACCGCGCTCAAGGTGAATTGCTCGGCCTAATGCCTTTGGCCCGCTCGGCGCGTTATTATGGCTATCCAATGCCCCATTTTCGCAATTGGCTGCATTGCAACTCGTTCTGCGGCACGCCGTTGGTGGCGCGCGGTCATGAAGCAGCATTTTGGACTGCTCTGCTTGGCTGGATAGATCAGCGGCCAGGCGGTGCATTGTTTCTACATCTGACCAATATGCCAGATCACGGTGCGGTATATGAGGCTTTGCGCAATGTGACAGCGCGGCAGAATCGCCCAGCAGCGGTGGTGAACACTGAACAGCGCGCGATGCTACATTCGGACAAGAGCCCCGAAGCCTATTTCGAAGCCTCGATGAGCGGTAAGAAGCGCAAGGAATTGCGCCGCCAAAATAAACGTCTGTCCGAGGAGGGCACGCTCAAGTTTCACCGATACGTTGATGGTTACAAGATCGACCAGTGGTGCAATGAATTCCTGACGTTGGAACAGGCTGGGTGGAAGGGCGCCGAAGGGTCCGCCCTCGCCTGCGATCCTGCCACAGCATCGCTGTTCCGGATCGCGATGCACGGCGGTTCAACGCGCGGCCGGGTCGAACGCCTGTCGCTATCGCTTGACGGCAAACCGATTGCCATGCTGGTCAATTTTCTCGCTGCGCCGGGTAGTTTTTCATTCAAGACCGCCTTCGATGAGAATTATGCTCGGTTTTCACCGGGCGTGTTGCTGCAACAAGAGAACCTCGCTCTGCTGAACAATGCCGACATTGACTGGTGCGATAGCTGCGCTGCTGCCGACCATCCGATGATCGAGCGGATATGGCGCGAAAAGCGGACCATAGTTCGCGTCAGCATCGGCATAGGCGGCGGCCTGCGCCGCTCGCTCTGCCGTCACATCCTGCGGGCCGAAATCGGCAGCATCACGGTAGGGCTGTAATCGTGTGCGCCGAGCACAATCATGAAATATTCGGTTCTGCTGCCCGGTTACAATTTGCGGCGGCATACCCGGAGGTGCCGCATGTCCTGCGCCATCATCTCCCTCATCACCAACTGATGACGCTTGATGCATTGGCAGTACTCGCAGGTGATCTGCCTGAAATGTCTATCGAGTATAATCGAGGAGATTTGCCAATCGGGGTCGATGGCAAACCGGGCGGGACCGGCCTGTCGATCCAGGACACCATCCGGTACATCGCGTCCAGCAACAGCTGGGCCGTTCTGAAAAACATCGAACAGGTGCCCGCATATCAGGCCCTGTTACATTCACTGCTGGACGAATTGCGCGGCGAGATCGAGGCGAAGACCGGTGCCATGTTGCGTCCGCAAGGATATGTGTTCATCTCCTCGCCAAACGCCGTCACACCCTATCATTTCGATCCAGAGCACAACATTTTGCTGCAATTGTCAGGTAGTAAGGTGATGACCCAATTTCCCGCTGGCGATCCGAAATATGCCCCGGATCAGGTGCACGAAAGCTATCACGCTGGTGGTGCGCGCGAATTGACCTGGAGTGATGATCTCGCGGAGGGCGGACTGGACTTTGCACTTAGTCCCGGCGAGGCAGTTTACGTGCCGGTCATGGCCCCGCATTTCGTTCGCAACGGCCCTGCCAGTTCGATCTCGCTTTCGATCACCTGGCGTAGCGATTGGAGCTTTGCCGAGGCGGAGGCACGCGGATTTAACCGATTGCTGCGCAAATACGGCATCGCACCGGCTGCCCCGGGCCGATGGCCCGCCAGTAATTACGGTAAGTCACTGACGTATCGGGTCTTGCGGAAACTTTTCGTCACCAAATAGCCTGCTCAGAATGATGGCCGCGTTGACGAATTGTCCGGCGAGCCGCAAAGCGCTGGCCATGAATGATATCCCCTCTCCCGAAAAACTCGTCGCTGGTCTGGTAAAGCTGCTGACTGTCGAAGCGAACGGTCCCGATCTTTATGTGGGCCGCCCGCAAAAAGGCGGCTTGGGCCGTGTGTTTGGCGGGCAAGTGATCGCACAGGCGCTTCAGGCAGCTCAGCTGTCAGCGCCAGAGGGCATGGCCGCCCATTCTCTGCATGCTTATTTCCTGCGCGGCGGCAAAGAAGGCCTACCGATTGATTACACAATCGCCCGCGATTTCGACGGCCGCAGCTTTGCCAACCGCCGAATTGTCGCGAGCCAGACGGAGAAAGGGGCCAGCAGGCCGATCCTTAACCTGACCGCCAGCTTCCAGAGACCGGAAGACGGGTTGGAGCATCAGGAAAGCGTTATGCCTGATGTCGCGCCGCCAGAAGATTTGAAGCCGGATATGGAATTGCGGCGGCAATTTATCGAATCGATGCCGGACATCTCTGAAAGCCAACGGGCCATGATGCTACGCCCCCGCCCGATTGAAATGCGGACGATTGACCGGCTGCACTGGATGAATAGCGAGCCGAAAGAACCGCGTGCCCACAGCTGGTTCCGTACCGCTGCGCCTTTGCCAGATGATCCGGTGCTGCACCGCGCCATCATCGCCTATGCCAGCGACTATACATTGTTAGGCACCGCTGCCTTGCCTCACGGTCTCAGCTGGATGCGCGGTGAATTAAATGGTGCCAGCCTGGACCATACAATCTGGTTCCACCGCCCGGCCCGCGCTGACGAATGGTTGCTCTATGTCACGGACAGCCCGTGGAGCGGCGGCGGCCGAGGCTTCAACCGCGGCAGTATTTTTTCGCGCGACGGAACGCTGGTTGCGAGCGTGGCGCAAGAAGGTGTGGTGCGGCGGCGGATCAAAGCTAGTTAGTTAAACGCAAGCCAACCAGCCGCCAGAAATGCGATCCATGTCACCCCTACTATCGCCAGCCCGATTCCAGAACTGCCCGGCGCCATGCCAGCTGCATCCTGTCGAAAGCTGCGCATAAGGTCTGCTGGTATCAGGCGAATCGCTAACCATATCCCGGCTGGAACCAGGAGAAGATCGTCAAGGTAACCCAGCACCGGGATAAAATCGGGGATCAGATCGATCGGCGACAAAGCATAGCCGACGGTAAGTCCAGCGACGAGTTTGGCCAATATCGGTGTTCTGCGGTCCCGGGCGGCCAACCAAAGTGCTGCGATATCTTGCTTGAGACGGCGGGCAATGGCTTTCAAGTTTTCAAACATTATCCACCAGCGTGGTAATAGTCATACACCACTTGCGCGACATTTTCGCTCACGCCCGGAGCACGTTGCAAATCCTCCAGCGATGCCGCCCGCACTTTCCCCGCAGTGCCAAAATGCAACAGCAATGCCCGTTTGCGCGCTGGACCGATACCCGGAATTTCATCAAGCGGTGAGGCAGTAATTGCCCGGCTGCGCTTGGCGCGGTGAGCACCGATTGCATAGCGGTGGACCTCGTCCCGCCACAACTGCAATTGAAACAGTACCGGCGAATTGGTTGGCAGGGCTTTCTCCCGCCCATCGGGAAAATGGAAGGTTTCGCGGCCGGCATTGCGGTCTGGCCCCTTGGAAATGGCGATCAGCGGGACGTCTTCGATCCCCAATTCCTCCAGCGAATCGCGCACCGCACTCATCTGCCCCTTGCCGCCGTCAATCAGCACCAGGTCAGGCCACATGCCCGCTTCCCGATCAGGGTCTTCGTTCAAAACACGGCTGAAACGGCGGTGCATCACCTCGCGCATCATGCCGAAATCGTCATTGCCCTGCGCCGATTTAATGTTGAATTTGCGGTATTGATTTTTGAGGAAACCCTCCGGCCCGGCCACCACCATCCCGCCAACCGGTTTGGAACCCTGAATATGGCTGTTGTCGTAAATCTCGACCCGCTGCGGCACCTCCGGCAATTCGAGAAATTCCGTCAATTCACGCAGAGTTTTAGCCTTGGTCCCGCTTTCCGCCAACCGCCGTTCCAACGCCTCGACCGCATTACGCTGGGCCTGTTCCATCAACCTCCTCCGATCACCGCGCTGGGGGATCGAGATTTCAACCTTATGCTCCGCAATGGCAGCGAAAGCCTCCTCGATCACTGCCTGATCGGGCAATTCCCGGTCGACCAGAATGGTGCGGGGCGGCGGGACTTCCTCATAAAATTGCGCCAGTACATTGGCGAGCACATGCCCTTCGTCGACTTCTTTTGTATGGGCGGGGAAGAACGCACGGTGGCCCCAATTTTGTCCGCCGCGTACGAAAAATGCCTGAATGCCAACCTGACCGCCCTTGGCCGCCAGTGCGAAAACATCGGCGTCGCCAACGCCGCTGGCGTTTACTGCCTGACTGCCTTGAATAAAGGTTGCGGCGCGCAAACGGTCACGCAACATTGCGGCGGATTCGAAATCCAGCTTTTCCGCTGCTTCGGCCATCTGCCTTTCGATTTTGGATTGCACGGCCGAGCTTTTCCCGCCGAGGAAATCTTTCGCCTCTTGCACCAATTCGTCATACTCGGCCTCGTTGATCCGGCCAACGCAGGGTGCGGAACAGCGTTTGATTTGGTACAGCAGACAGGGCCGATCGCGGCGACTGAAAAAGCTGTCAGTACAGGATCTTAGAAGGAACAGTTTCTGAAGTGCATTAATTGTGGTGTTCACACTGCCCGCACTGGCAAAGGGGCCATAATAATTACCCTTTGCACGCCGCGCGCCGCGATGCTTCATGATGCGCGGAAAATCGTGATCCGTCCGCAATAGAATGAAGGGGAAACTTTTATCATCACGCAATAACACGTTGTACGGCGGGCGAAATCGCTTGATGAACTGCGCTTCCAGCAGCAGCGCCTCAGCTTCGCTATTGGTGGTAACAATTTCCATCCGGCGGGTCTGGCTAACCATCCGTTGCAAACGGTTCGTAAGGTTGGCCACCTGCAAGTAATTGGCCACCCGGTTCTTCAGCGCCCGCGCCTTGCCAACATACAATACATCGCCCCGGGCATCGAGCATCCGGTAAACGCCCGGCTTCGGCTTAAGAGTTTGCACCGTTTCGCGGATGGCCGCGACCCCTGCGTCAAGATCAGGCTGGCCGCTGCCGCGCACGGTGTATGCAGCACGATCCTCGTTAAAGCGATCTGCGCCATCCGGATTAGAAGGGGAACCTGCGGGAGTGCGAGCCATACGGCTGCAGATAGACGCTGAAACAGGGGCTTGGAAGGCCCGAGTTGACGCCAATCGCCATTGTGATACGCCATCGGGGACTGCCTCGGAAAAGTCGAGGTGCTGCGGGGAGGATAATTTGCGCCAATTACAGGGTATGGACGCTTCTTTTGTTGCGTTGGAGACTCGCAATTCACCGATGCATATTGGATCATTGCTGATCTATAATCCCAAAAGCGCGCCCGGCGGATTTGTCCGTTTCAAGGATGTTCTAAGCTTTTTCGAAAGCCGGATGCAATTGTCCAAGACCATGCGGCAACGCCTTGTAAAAGTTCCGTTTGACCTTGATTATCCTTATTGGATCGAAGATCCCGATTTCGATCTGGAATATCATGTCCGCCATGTGGCCCTGCCGAAGCCCGGCGATTGGCGGCAATTGTGCATACAGGCCGCGCGGCTTTTTGCCCGGCCGTTGGATTTAACCCGTCCACCATGGGAATTCACCGTGATCGAGGGGTTGGATAATATCCCCGGCGTTGATCCTGGCTGCTTTGCAATGGTCACCAAGGTCCACCATTCCGCGATTGACGGAATGAGCGGGGTCGATCTGATGGAGGCGCTACATACGCTAACCCCCGATGCGCCGCCGCCGACCGAGCCCGACACATGGAAGCCGGAACGCATCCCGACCGGTCCCGAACTTCTCGGCAAGAGCTACTTCAATGCGGTAACGAACCCGATGAAGCAGCTGGAAGTGGCTGCCAAGGCAGCCCCCGGATTGGCGAAGGCGATCAAGGGGTTGGCAGCGAAAGATTTCAGTGTCAGCCGCGAAATGCTGGCTCCGCGCACCCGCTTCAACAAGGTAATTTCGACCGCGCGCGTGGTTGAAGGGCGCAGCGTTCCGCTGGCCGATATCAAAGCCATTCGCCACGCTGCACCGGGGGCGAAGGTCAACGATGTATTTCTGACCATCATTGGCGGCGCGATGCGCAAATACCTGCTCGCCAAAGATGATCTGCCAGACCAGACCTTGACCGCGATGGCACCTATTTCGGTACGGTCGGACAATGAAAAAGGCGACATGGGCAATCAGGTTGCGGCAATGGTTGCCCAGCTTGGCACCCATATTGATGATCCGTTGGAACGGCTTGAATATGTGCATTCCAAAACGATGAACAGCAAGGCGATGACCGATGCCATCGGTGCGCGCAATATGACGGAAATGAGCAAGGTAAGCCCTGCCCTCTATATGGCGCTTGGCGCACAACTTTATACGCGGCTGGGCCTCGCAAACCGGATGGGTCCCCCCTTCACTACTGTTGTTACAAATGTGCCAGGTCCGCCGGTCGCGCTCTATTCCTGCGGTGCGCAGCTGGAAAGTATTATGGGCCTATTATGCCTGACCGATGGCATGGGTCTTGGCCATGTAGTACAAAGTTATTGCAAAGAAGCGTCCATCGCTTTCACTGCCTGCCGCAAACTAATGCCCGATCCCGAATTCTACGCGGAATGCATTCAGGAGAGCTTTGAGGAACTTCGCGACGCCGCCGCCGTTGTCTGGAAAACAGGTGGGGTTCAGCCAAAGGACACACCGAAACCGGTAAAACCGACTGTAAGGAAGCCAAGCACGCGCAAAACTGCGGCCAAGGCCACGCCTAAGCCGAGGGCGAAAGCTCCTGTGAAGGCGAAGGCCAAAGCCCCCGCTAAGCCAAGAGCCAAACCTGCCGCGAAACGTACTAAAGCGCCTGCAGCCAAGAAAGCGAATCCGACCAAATGACCAATTTTGCCCTCCCCAACATGCCTCCAGCGGCCCTGCGCACCGCGCGCCCGCCCAGCCGCCTGTTGGCGTTGGCCGAACCTTCACGCGCCCTGATGGAGCTGGCCAGTTTTTACGCGCTGCGCCCGGCGCTGAGGATGCTGCCTAAGGGTGATGGTCACGGTGTACTCGTCCTGCCCGGCTTCATGGCCTCGGACGGCTCGACCCGCCCA
>JBBKWK010000001.1:0-3137 GCA_037968915.1 Pontixanthobacter sp. | reverse complement strand
CGCTCGGCCTCAAGGTGATGGCCCACGCCCATGGTGCGCGCGGCGTAGAAGCAGCCGCGCGTGACGGGATCGACACGATCGAACATGGCACCTTTGCCGATGCGCAGGCGATCCGGGTGATGAAGGCAAATAACACCGTGCTGGTCCCCACCTTGATGGCATTCAAAGGCGTCAGCGAAGGGCTGGGCAAAGGCGTTTATACGCCCGTGGTAGAAGACAAGATCCGCATGACGCTGAGCTATGTCGGCAAGGCGGTGACAGAGGCCAAGCGCCAAGGGGTGGCGGTGGCTTTCGGCACCGATGCCGGGGTGTTTGCCCATGGCCGAAATGCCGGCGAATTCCGCTTGCTGCGTGACGCCGGCCTGACCAACCGCGAAGCACTCGCCAGTGCAACGACAGTGGCAGCAAAGGTACTTCAGATGGACAATCAGATCGGCCGGATCGCGCCGGGCTATTCAGCAGATATGATCGCAGTGGCCGGCAATCCGCTGGACGATATAACGGTGCTCGAGAATGTCGGCTGGGTGATGGCGCGGGGCCAAGTGGCGGAATAGAAATTCCGCCTGCTCTCTCGCGCCGGTCGAGTGTACAGTCCCCTTCATCGAACCATCGAAGATCGGACAACGCAAATGGCCCACGGGCAGGACGATATCCGTCCGCTTGAAATTACACGCTAAGTGTATTATTGGCACAACACACTAAACTTTTTAGGGGAAATTCATGACAACGCTTCGTAATGTCCTTTTGTCGAGCGCGGCTCTATCGCTTGGTGCCTGTGCTTCGACCGGTGATTCAAAGCTCGCCGATGCAGCGCGCGCGGTGCCATCTGCGACCCCGGCGGTAGTGAAGCAGGTGCAGGCCGAGCAGAACGCACAGGCCGCTGAACATGACGCATTGTTCGCGATATTTGCGGAATCAAACGAAGCCGATCTGAAGCTTAACCCTGTTAGCGCGTTATTCCGCGGCGATATGCGATATGCCGACCGGTTGGGCGATTTTTTGACCGATGAGTATGTCGAGCAGGACATTGCCAATTCGCGGGCAAATCTGGCCGCGCTGGACGGGATTGATCGCGGCACCCTGAATTCGACCGACAAAATCGCCTATGACGTGTTCAAGTATAATCAGGAACAGTCGCTGAAGGGCAATACCGACGAAATCCGGGCGCTAACCGAAGTCCGTCCGGTGAACCATTTCAGCGGGTTCCACACTTTCTATCCGACTTTCGCCAGCGGCAAGAGCGCCGCCCCGTTCAAGACGGTCGAGGATTACGAAAACAATTTGAAGCGCCACGCCGATTATATCGCCATCGGCGACCGCGCGATCGGCAAATTCCGTGAAGGCATGGCTTCCGGCGTACTTGAAACCAGTTTGACGATTCGCAATGTGGTTGAACAGTTCGATACACAATTGGCGATGCCGATCGAAGAATCTCCCTATTGGGCCCCGATCGGCATGATGCCTGAAACTTTCTCAGACGCTGATAAGGCCCGCCTGACGACGGAATATCGTAAGGTCACCGGCGATATCTATGCCGGTAATCGACGGATGCGCGATTTCCTGCGAGATGAATACCTTCCGGTTGCCCGCAAAACGGTCGGCCTCAGCCAGATGAACGGTGGTGCAAAGCTGTATGCCCAGATGATCGAGCAGACGACAACGCTGCCGCTGACTGCCGATTATTTGCACAATCTGGGCCTGTCCGAAGTGGTGCGTATCCAGAAGGGTATGGAGCAGGTAAAGGACGAAGTCGGTTTCAAGGGCACGATGAAGGAATTCTTTGATTTCATCCGCAGCGATCCGCAGTTCAAGCCCGAGAGCCGCGAAGGGCTTACGCAATCCTATTACGACATCGGCAAGATCGTGGATGCGAAAGTGCCACAGCTTTTCTCGCTCGTTCCCAAGTCTCCGCTCGAAATCCGGCCGTACGAGGAATTCCGCGAGAAATTTGAAGCGGGCGGCTCATATCAATCGGGCGCTCCCGATGGATCGCGGCCCGGTATCTTCTATTTCAACGCTTATGATCTGCCCAGCCGTACTACGCCGGGCATCACCACCCTGTATCTGCACGAAGGCGCACCGGGACATCATTTCCAGATCAGTCTGGCGCAGGAAAACGAGGCTCTACCGGCATTCATAAGGTTTGGCGGCAATACCGCCTATGTCGAAGGCTGGGCGCTGTATTCGGAAACCCTTGGCTATGAAATGGGCCTGTTCGAAGATCCCTATCAGCGGCAGGGTACGCTGGATGACGAGATGCTGCGGGCAATGCGGTTGGTGGTTGATACCGGGCTTCATTCCAAAGGCTGGACCCGCGATCAAGCGATCAAATATATGACCGATAATTCCGCAATGGGGGTCACAGACGCGACCGCTGAAGTGGAACGCTACATCGCGATCCCGACACAGGCGCTGGCATACAAGGTCGGCGCACTGACCATCCAGCGATTACGCAAAAAGGCGGAAACTGCCTTGGGCGATGATTTCGACATCAAGGAATTCCATGCGCAAGTGCTGGGCACTGGCGCATTGCCTATGCCGGTGCTGGAACAGAAGATCGACGACTGGATCGCGGCGCAATAATTTGGACTAATCTTTTTGGAAACAATGCTGTAACATCCCCTGCAGCCAGTGCGAACTGGAGGCAGGGGATGACACCGTGTCGCCAACAGATTTTGAGGATAGGCCATGAAACTTTCCGCACGCCTCACTGCATTCTACGCGGCGCTGTGCATGATAATCGTGGTTTTCACGCAGGCGCTCTACATGATCAACCGCAGTGCCGAACTGGGCATTGACCCGGCATTCATCTGGATGGTCGAGGCGGTCGCATTCCTGGGAATGACAGTTTTCGCATTGGTTACGTTGGTGGGCCGAACCGGCTTGCAAATCGCTTGGGCTGCCATCGGTATCGGCGCTCTGCTCAATGTTATCCAGGTGGCCATGGGAATGGCGATGTTCGGCCCGTTGGAGGACGCTGGCGACGCCATGGCGCCCGCGTTCCAGGCCGTATTGGCCGGCGCCTTCTTCTTTTATTTCGCCGGAAAATTCCTGTTCGGTATTGCTGCCGTGGTGCTGGGGTGGGCCTTGTTCACAGGTGCGCCGTCGATAGGCAAAATGGTTGGCGCAATGTCCGT